>JAGCMR010000072.1 GCA_017646305.1 Spirochaetaceae bacterium | reverse complement strand
CTTAAAGGCTGACGATGTTTTGCGTCAGGGTGTACAGGGAATTTCCGATGTTATTACAAAACCAGGTCTTATTAACCTAGACTTTAATGATGTTCGTACCACCATGGAAGGAAAGGGTGATGCAATTATGGGTATTGGTGTCGGTTCTGGAGACAATCGTGCTACAGACTCTGCTTCCCAGGCTATTGACAATCCCTTGTTGGAAGACTCCCGCATTGATGGAGCAAAGAATATCCTTATCAACATTACCAGTGGTGAAGATTTCTCCTTGCTGGAGGTTGGAGAGGTTGCCAATATTGTTAAGGCTGCAGCTGATCCAGATGTTCACGTTATTTATGGTCATGTTATTGATCCTGCTATGGAAGGAGATGTATCTGTTACCGTTATTGCCACTGGCTTTAATGATCCAGATGCCGTAAGTGAAGTAGAAATTCCAGATTATGCTACCAAGGTGGATTCTCCTAATACGATGACTCTGGGAGAATTCGAGAAATTGAGCAAAAGCACTATTTCAGATCCACGAAGAGGAATGCCTCAAAGTTCTTTGCTGAAAGAGGGAGCTGCTCCAAAAATCGAGACCACCTCACAGGGATCTGTTGAATCACAGTATCAGCCTCCACGACCTGTTAGTTCTACAGCTGCAGGTTCCACTGGTACAGGAATCTCTACAGGTAATCGGCTTGCTACGGGAGGTGCCATGACCAGCCAGTCTTCATCAGGAAACATTCCTGCAGGAAGCATTCCTGCAGGAGCTAGTTCTTCTGCACCAAGACAAGGTGGAGGCTTTAATCTGGATGGTACAGGATCAGTTCCTTCCCCAAATGATTTGAAGACACCACCTTATTTAAGAAATAGAATTCAGTTGGGAGATTAATCCCCTTGAAGGCAGCTATTTCCGTCGCTTCAAAGTCAGAAAGCTCCTCTCCTATTGGAGGGGAGTTGCTTATTAGACGCTACTGTTCTCAATTATTGACCGTAGACAGAAAGTCCCGATTAACAGCGGAAACCTACAAATTAGCGGTGGAGGAATTCCTTTTTTGGCTGCACGATACCTATTCTTGTAAGGATATTAATTCCTGTCTTTCTGCATTAGTGGTACAAGATATTACCAATTATCTGATTTGGAGACGTACCCAACACATGCAGCAACTTACGGTAGCCAAGGATGTTTCGGCTCTCCGTTCCTTCGGAAGCTATTTGGTGGAAGAAGGTATTTGGCAGGAAAATCTTGTTCAGCTAGTGGAACGACCTAAGGTACAGCGGGCTTTACCACGAGTTTTGTCGGTGGAACAGGTGGATTCCTTACTGGCTGCTATTGATACCAGTGAGCCCTTGGGAATTCGAGACAGGGCCTTGTTCGAGCTGGTGTATTCCTGTGGCCTACGAATCAGTGAGGTGGCAGGTCTTTTAATGAGGAATCTTCACTTACAGGATAGGTTCCTCATTGTATTAGGTAAAGGAAGTAAGGAACGGGTGCTTCCCTTTGGAGACGTGGCTTATGAATGGCTTTCCTTGTGGATCAAAGAAGGGCGTCCTGCTATTTTAGGTAGCAAACAGGTGGTAGAGGTTTTTGTAAATTATCGTGGACAGCCCCTGTCAAGAAAGGGAATTTGGAAGCGCTTTCAAGAGTTGGAAACCCTATCAGGCGTAACTGCCAAGGTGCATACCCTGCGTCACTCCTTTGCCACACATCTCCTGTCTGGAGGGGCCGACCTTCGTTCAGTACAGGAGCTTTTAGGTCATTCTGACCTTTCTACCACCCAAATATATACACATATCGAAAAAGATGAATTACATTTATATCATAAGGAATTTTTCCCGGAGGTTCAAAATGAAGAATAGACGATTTACTTGTGTGGCAACCTTGATTGGAATTGCCCTGGTGCTTTCCAGTTGTGGTGGTGCAAATACTAAAAGCATCAAGAGAATGCAACAGCTGGAGGAGGGTGTTTCCAGTCCCACCACTGAGGGGGAAATAAAAGAGGCTATTCAAAAATACCAGAGTCGGGTAGAAGACATGGTTTTAGCTAATCAGCAGATTGGTATTTGGTACAAGATGCTTGGTTCTCGGTATCTTGATGAAAGCATGTACGGCGAGGCTTTGGAAGCCTTTAGAATGGCTACCACTTATTATCCTGCCAATCAAAATCTCTATTATTATGTAGCAGTGTGTGCAGGCTATATGGCAAACCAAGCTTTAGATTATTCTGCTTCAGGCTCCACTGCTCAAAAGTTTAATTATTTAAAATTGGCTGAGTCTGCCTATCTTGAAGCCTTAAAAATCGACCCAAAGTATGCACGGGCCTTGTATGGCATTGGAGTGTTGTATATCTTTGAACTAGATGAACCTGGAAAGGCAATTCCTTATTTGGAAACCTTGGCAGAGGTGGAAAAGCGGAATGTGGACGGTATGTTCCTTTTGGCCAATGCCTACTACCAGACCTTTGAGTTTGAAAAGGCTATGGCGGTGTACGACAAGATTATTTCCACCACCACCTCTGATGAGAAGAAGGCTCAAGCAGAGGCTAATAAACGTCAGGTTCTTGAAGCAGCCTATGCGGGATGAGCTACTTCCCCTGGCCATTAGTGCCATGCATTTTTTATCCTTTCGAGAAAAGCTTG
>JAGCMR010000071.1 GCA_017646305.1 Spirochaetaceae bacterium | reverse complement strand
GTGCTATCATCTGTCGTGAATACACTATGCAAACCTCGTATGCCATTATACAGAAATCTGTTCACTGTGTCTAACTGGTGCTTTTCTCTTAAGGGGCAAAATTGTTTTCCTTGCGATTTTGGGAATTCAAGTTTATCATATAATTATGGGAATTACACTTTATTCATTGGGAGCAGCCCAAGAAGTGACTGGCTCCAAGCACATTTTTGAGATTGACGGAAGGGCCTTTATGGTGGACTGTGGCGCATTCCAAGGAAAACGCAAGGAAGCGGACGAAAAAAATCGCAACTTTGAGGTTCCTGTGGATAAGGTGGAGTCTGTCATTATTACCCATGGACATTATGATCACTGTGGACTCTTGCCCATGATGACCAAAAACGGATACAAGGGCAACATCTATGCCACTCCCGCAACCCGAGACTTGGCAAACCTGATTATGATGGACAGTGCCCGTATTCAGGCTCGAGACGCAGAGTATTTGCGGAAGCAGGCTGCCAAAAAGGGAGAGAAATTTACCAGGAAGCCTCTTTTTACCGAGGCAGACGTGGTGGCAGCCACAAATCAATTTGTAAGCCTCTCCTATGACCGCAAAATGTACATTGCTCCCGATGTACAATTGGAGTTCTTTGATGCAGGCCACATCCTCGGTTCCGCCTATGCCTACGTTACCATTACAGGGCAAAAGGCAGGAGTTACAGCTAGAACTTCAGAGAAGGCTACCAATCCCTCCAGTTTCTGGAATCGTCTTTTAGGACGTAAAGCTAGCGACCTTGTACCAACAAAGCAGAATGCTTCCAGCGACAACGAAGTGCGCATTCTGTACACGGGAGACTTGGGCCGTTGCAACAAGCCCATTATTCGAAATCCCGCCACCAACGTACCAGCTCCAGACTACATCGTTTTGGAAAGCACCTACGGCGACCGTCGCCACGAGGATGCACAAATTGCCATGGACGAGCTGGTAAGAATCGTGCGGAAGGCAGTAAACAAAAAGGGAAAGATTATCATTCCTTCCTTTGCCATTGAGCGAACCCAGGAGTTAGTCTACTACCTGCACTTGTTACTGGACAAGAAAAAGATTCCTCAGATTCCTATCTACGTGGATTCTCCCATGGCTACCAATGCCACCAGTATCTTCCGAGTACACCCTGAATGTTACGATGAAGATACCCAGGCTGCATTTTTAGATCACCACAAAAATCCCTTCGGCTTCAACGCCCTCACCTTTGTCCAAAGCGTGGAGGAGTCAAAGGCTCTTAACGAGAAGAAGGGACCAATGATCATTATCAGTGCTGATGGAATGTGTGAAGCAGGACGAGTGCTGCACCATCTGGCAAACAACGTGGGAAATCCCAACAACCAGGTTTTGTTGGTGGGATACATGGCAGAAAACACCCTTGGACGCCGCTTGAAAAATGGCGAAAAAGAGGTTCGTATCATGGGAGACTGGTTCAAGGTGCAGGCTGACGTGGAACAAATCAACGCATTTAGTGCCCATGCCGACTACCAAGAATGCTTGGACTGGCTAAATTCCATCGACACCTCTCGCCTAAAGAAAATCTTCTTAGTTCATGGGGAAAAGGATGCACAAAACACCTTCGTACAGTTCCTGGCAGATAACGGTTTCCCTCAAACGGAAATCGTCAAGTACGGAGAAAGCTACGAATTGTAGTGGCCAGACCTACAAAAAAGCCCTGTTGGTACAGCTCACCAGCAGGGCTCTTCTTTATATAAATCAAAACTATAGCTTAATTTTTATGATGGAATTTCTCCTTGTCGTTTACCATCAGTACAGGCTGACCTGTGGAGTCCATAGCATCTCGCCACAAGGATCCATCTGGATTTACGGTATTCCTGCGAGCAATAACAAGACGCATAGGCAAGTGTACGTATTTATCATGAACAAGACCAATTACCAGCTTTGTCTTTCCCGCCATGGCAGCATGAACTGCATTGTTACCCAAACGCTCGCAATAGATTGAGTCTGTGGGAGCGGCAGGTGCAGAACGAATCTGATAGCTGGGGTCAATATACTTCAGGTTAATGTGAATATTCTTCTCCTTGAAGTACTGGTTAATCTTATCACGAAGATATATACCAATGTCTCCTAGCTTCTTGTTTCCGGAAGCATCCTTTTCGTTGGTGGCGTTCAAGTGATCCTGACCAGCACCTTCTGCCACAATAATTACTGCATGGTGGCTAGTATGAATTCTATTTTCCAAATGGGTCAACAAGCCTTCGGGCCCCTCCAAATCAAAGGGAACCTCTGGAATAAGGCAGAAATTGGCCTCGTGGCTAGCAAGGGCAGTGGCTGTGGCAATAAAGCCTGACTCACGGCCCATCAATTTAATCAAACCAATACCATTGATATGGGAACGAGCCTCCATGTGGGCTGCGGCAACAGCCTCTGTAGCCTTTTGCACCGCAGTATCAAAGCCAAAGGACCGCTGAATAAACACCAAGTCATTATCAACAGTCTTTGGAACACCAACAATGGCAACCTTTAGGCCACGCTTTTCAATTTCTTGAGCCACCTCAAGAGCACCACGCTGGGTTCCATCTCCACCGATGATAAACAGCATATTCATGTTCAAAGCTTCTATGGCATCTACAATGTCCATAACCCGGTCTCCACCACCACGGCTTGTTCCCAGGAAAGAGCCCCCTGTTTTATGGATGTCATCCACCAATGCTGGAGTCAAGTCCAGGGTGTCAAAGCCCATGTCAGGGAAAAATCCCTTAAATCCAAAGCGAATACCACGGATACGGCGAACTCCATAGCGATTGTACAAACAACGAACAATGGCTCGTACCACATCGTTTAGACCAGGGCACAAGCCACCGCAGGTACAAATTCCCGCATTTACATGCTTGGGATTAAAATAGATAAATTCCCGAGGACCAGCTTTTTGGATGAGGTTCTTGGTACAATCTAAGTCATCCTCACCTGCTATCCTGTCAATGTCATACTGGATGCGTTCTCCATCCTGCACGTAATTGGCCTGATAATCCTCTTTTTCTGTGGACAAATGAATGGGAGAAAGCACCTTGCAGGGGCCCAACTCATCAACAGTAAAATCAAAGCATCCTTTCATGACATAACTCCTGTCTTGTGGTATAATTCGAGAATAGTACGATTTACTATTTTATGCAAGGGCACACTTTACCCTCTCTGTATAATAGGAGAAATCAATGTTTGACAGAAAGCTTTATAAGGTACAATCATTGCAGCGACTAAAGGGTAACTGGAAAATAAACCTTTTGGTTTCCGCAGTTCTCCTCGTTGGTAGTTATATTGCTAATATCCCCTTTGCAGATGAATATCTTGATGAAATAGATTCTTACTATGGATTTTACCTTAGTTTTACCATCCTCATTTCCCTTTTACCCCTAGCAATCTCGGGAATCACTACCATAGCAGCAAGCTATTTTTCCCTTCATTTTTTCAAGAATTTGCAGCAGGTATCCTTTTCCACCTTTGTAGACGGCTTGAATCTGTGGCTCAAAGGAATCCTTTCCACACTCTGGATGGCTCTGTGGATTTTTTTGTGGTCCCTCCTCCTTCTGATTCCTGGCATCGTTAAATTCTATGCTTACTCACAGATTTATTTTATTTTAGCAGAAAATCCATCCTTGTCAGTACGAAAGGCTATGGAAATCAGTAAGATTATTACCCGAGGCTACAAGGGCAATCTCTTTGTCCAAGATCTCAGCTTTTTAGGATGGTTTATTCTCTGCTGTTTAACTGGAGGATTAGGACTTATTTTCCTTAACCCCTACTATCTTGGTGCAAAGGTTTATGCCTACAGCTTTTTAAAAGAACAGGCTCTCCGTACCAATGTTTTAAATGAAACAGATTTTTCCAACAACTAGGAGCTTCCATGGATTTTGACAATACAAACCAACAGACTAATCTACAAATCGATACAATTCCAGCGGAAAAGCCCCCAAAAGCCCCCAAAGCAAAGAAAACAGGTTTAGTAATTTTACTTGTATTATGCGGAATCTGGGTTTTACTGGGGCTATTAAGTCGCTTTACCCAGGAACCTTCACAAGAAGCCAGCAGCAAAGACTCTCCTCTTAAAATTTTCATCAACAAAGAGGAATCTCAAAAAAAACAACAGAAACACATTGCCGTTATCCACGTTGAAGGCACCATCCAAGAAGCCAACGAAACCTATAACCAAGAGTGGCTTATTTCCACCATACAAGACCTTACCTATAACCACAATAACCTAGGAATTCTACTTTACATCGATTCACCTGGAGGTGGTGTTTACGAATCTGACGAAGTATATCTGGAGCTTTTGGACTACAAGGAAAATAGCGGAAAACCAGTGTGGGCATACCTTGGAACACTTGCAGCCTCTGGAGGCTACTACATTGCCTGTGCTGCAGACTACATCATTGCCAACAGAAACTGTCTTACTGGCTCCATTGGTGTTGTTGCAGGTCAGTCCGTGGATTTTTCAGAATTCCTTGCAACCCATGGCATCAAGGTAACAACCTTTACCGCTGGCAGCAACAAAGATATGCTGGGAATCAGTACTCCCGTTACCCAAGAACAGGCTGAAATTATGCAATCCATTGCAGATGACTGCTATAATCAATTTATAAAAATCGTTGCTGACAGCAGAAATTTAACCCTCCAACAAGTGACCAGTCTTGCTGATGGAAGAATATATACTGCAACTCAGGCTTTAAACAAGGGACTTGTAGATACCATTTCTCGTTATGAAGATGCCTGTGACACCTACACCGAGGCATTACGAAGAGGCCCAGTTGATTTTGTTCACTATTATCCAAAAGTAGAATTAGATTTTATGAACTACGTAATACAGAACATTTCAACCTTTGTAGCAAGTCTCACTGCCACCAGTACCACAGAAGGACTTTTACAAAAAGCCCAGGAACAAGTATTACCAGAAATTTCCTATCCAGCATATTACTATTGTCCCTAAGTCATGGTATTCATTTAAAATAAGGAAGCGGGTATCTGCAAAGAGTACCCGCCCTATAATGGAGCTTAACATGGGAAGCCTTTACAAAGCTCCTCCATCAAGTCAAAAGAACAGCTTCAGAACATCCTTACTTAGAAGCCTTTGATAAAGCAGCCTTAATTGCCTGACTCAATTCATCTAAAACAACAGGCTTACGGAAGAAGGCCACAGCATTCATTTCCTGAATTTTATCTTCAATACCAGAATCCTGTAAAGCAGTAATAACAATGATGGCAGGATTTCCAAAATCATCTGAGGAATTGATTTTTTTACATAACTCAAATCCATC
>JAGCMR010000070.1 GCA_017646305.1 Spirochaetaceae bacterium | reverse complement strand
CTGTCCCCCACAGCTTACTTTCGCAGGCCAAGTTCTTTGATAAGCGCACGATAACCTTCAAGGTCTGTACGCTGCAAATACTTCAACAGGCTTCTGCGCTGACCAACCAAGATAATAAGACGGCGGGAAGCACCCTTGTCCTTCTTGAAAGTCTTGCAGTGCTCTGTGAGCTGCTTGATGCGTTCAGTCAGCAGTGCTACCTGAACTCTTGTGTTGCCAGTATCCCGTTCGTTTGCTCCGAACTTGGTAACGATGGCAGCAGTTGTGTCTTTTGTAAGTGCCATTACTTACTCCTTTCTATTTTAATCCCATTAAGATAACCAAAATTAACAAGTGAATTCCACAGAACTCACCAATAAATCCTCTGCAGTACAGTTTTCTTTAAGAAGCTCTGTCCTCACAACCTCAGGAAGCGCCATTTCTAAGGCTTCATCCCTAAGAGCTGCTTGCCCTACAAAGGAAAAAAACTTTTCAGCAGATTCCTTGTGCTGTCTATCCTGCAATCTACAGTGCAAGGTTACTGAATAACTACCAGCAGGAGGAAGAATCTGAAGGCAACCACAGGGTCCTTGTCGTCTTATTCCTACAAGGGAATCTTGACGCCATTGCCACTGGAAACAGCTTCCTCCTAAGGCAAAGTTTCTACCTAAAAAACGTCGGCAGCGATCAAAGTCACCTTCCAACAAGGAATTGCGAATTTCAGATGAACTGATTCGCACCCCTTCTGCTATAACTGGATCTACAACCTCTAACACCACATTATTTTGTAAGGAAAACTCCTTCAAAAAATCGATGTTTACTGCACCCTTGTAGCCACAGCGAAAGTCAGTGCCCTCTGCCAAGTAGGCCATGTACAACTGATCCTTCAAGTGTTGCAGAAAGGTAACTCCGTCCATTTTACCAAAATCACCGGAAAAGTCAATGACTACAACAAAGGCAAAGCCTGCCTCTCGGAAGGATTGTAGACGCTGTTCCATGGTATATACCGACCCAGAAAAACTTTCTGGGTGGAGACGAGCCTTGGGAGAGGTACCAAAGGTAATAACTCCAGGTAACAAATGCTTTTGTTCAAGCACTGCATTAAAAAGAGCCTGGTGCCCCAAATGGGCTCCATCAAACCCGCCCACCGTTAAGGCTGTTCCCTCATATCCAGCAGCCAAAAGCTGGGAGCGAGGAAAAAAATTACCAGAAACTATGTCATTCCAAGAATAAACTCTCAGATTGTTTTCCATGATATTATCCTTGCTGAGGAATTACAAAGCCATAATGGAGTCTTTCCCCAGCCTTTTTTATCATCCCCACCAGTTCTCCAGACTCAAAGAACACAGGATATTCTGTAGAAGATGAATCCTCCCAAGAGGTGAACCAAGACTTTCGTAGTGGCCGCCCCTGAAAAAAATCCTTGTTACACTGACTAGACAGGTACAAGGGAACAAGACCACAAGCACGAGCCATTTCTGGAGTAAACTGAATTAAGTGGCTAGCCACTTCCTCCAATTCCTCAGCTGTTGCCTTTGTGGGTGGTAACTCCCCTTGGCCACGGCTAGCCAGAGTAAAATGAGACAAACGAGAAGCAAAGGCTGCCTGCTCTAGCTGAAAGGGGCCCACCGCCACACGACGCAAGGCCACCAAATGGCCACAGGTTCCTGCAGCCTCAGCAATATCACGAGCTAAGGAACGAATATAGGTTCCTTTGGAACAGACAACTTCCAGCAAGCCGTAGCCGCCGTCAAAGTCCAAAAGCTCCAGTGAATGAACGGTTATTTCTCTGGAAGGAAGCTGGGCTGTAGCACCAGAACGAACTAAGTCGCTGGCTCGCTTTCCATCCACGTGAATGGCTGAATATGCAGGCGGCACCTGCTGAATCTTTCCCCGAAATCGAGGCAACACAGCTTCCACCTGCTGACGGCTAGGAAGTGGCCCTTCCTTCACAACAGCACCAGAAGGCTCCAGTGTATCTGTTTCTGAACCAAAGGCCACTACTGCTAGGTATTTTTTATCCATGGCGGTGATGTAGGGAACTAATCGTGTCATCTTTCCCACCAGCACCACCAACAAGCCTTCTGCAAAGCTATCCAAGGTCCCAGTATGTCCCACCTTTCCCGTTCCCAAGGCTTTTTTTATAACACCTAGGGAAGAAAAACTGGTGGGACCAGCTTCCTTGGCAAAGAGCATAATGCCAGATGCACCAGAATCTTTAGCTGCCAGATTATTTCTCCCCGCTTGTAGAAGAATCCCCATCCCCTTCTAGGGCTTGGGACTCACTGCGGGAAGCCTCCAATGCGGCTTCCTCTGCTTCTAGCTGATTCAATTTCCGTACCATCTCAAAGCCTTCCTTGATGCTAGAATCAGCAACAAAGGTAAGCTTTGGGAACTGACGGATAGTTAATTTTCTTCCAATGGTGGACTGAATAAAGCCTGCGGCACTTT
>JAGCMR010000069.1 GCA_017646305.1 Spirochaetaceae bacterium | reverse complement strand
TGACAAGGTTGTGGGAATTCAGAAGAGTTCTATCCAGCCACCTCATCCATTGTTTGGTGATATCAATATCAAATATATCTATGGTGTAGTGGAAAGTCATGATCGTTTGTACGTCTTGCTAGATGTTGATAGAATTTTTGGTGTACGAACTCCTACTACAACCTTAGCAGAGAAATCTCAGATTGCAGAGTCTGAATATACTGATGTGTCTCCTACTCAGTCAGTTGCATCTAATGTTGCACCAGTAGCTGTTGCACAACCAAAAGCTACTCCTCAGTCAGCTCCTAAACAACCAGAAGTCACTGCTGTTAAGGATTCTGAGTATACTTTCATTGTAGATAGCTTACAGAAGTTAAAGTCTTTTTACGTAACATCTATTAATGAGACTTGGACAAAGAGACGTTATGAAGAATGGGCTAGTCAGCGTAGTCAGGATAATCTGCAGCTAGTGAATGCTCAGGATGCAGAAGCCTTCTTGGCTCCATTCTATTCTTCCAATACAGGTTCCTTCTGGTCAAAGGAATATGCAGAGAATATCTATAAAGCACTGCCAGAAAACAATGCAAAACAAATTTGTATTTGGAATCCTGGTTGTGGTAAAGGTTATGAGGCCTATTCTTTGGCATGTATCCTTCGTAAAAAATATCCAGATGCCCGCATTAAGGTATATGCCCAAGATGTGGATTTGTTGAGCATATCAAATGCACCCTTGTTGGTAGTTCCACCTGAGGTTGCTAATAGTTGGTATGCACCCTTTGTGGTTCAATCTGTATCTGGAACATATTCCTTTAAGCCTGAGATTAAGGAAATGGTTCTATTTGAATATCATGATTGTATGCATACAAATAATATGCCAGCAATCGATATGATTTTCTCTCGTGATCTAGTTTCTTTCTTAAAACCTGATATTCAGGCTACTTTGCTAGAAGATTTTGATGAAAAGCTAAAGGGTAATGGAAAGATTATTCTTGGTGAAAATGAGAGCTTGGCCTATCTGTCTAATTGGTCAGAAACATTGGTAGGTTCTGTCGTTGTATACGGCAAACAATAAATATTATGAGGTAAGGGGATTTTTATGAGAGTTGAGTATATCAATCCGTTTGTAGAAACGGCCTACAGTATACTAAAAGAAGTTCTGCAGGGAGAAGTCCGTCGTGGAGACTTATATTTGAAGTCTACCTCAATGCCCGTGATGGGTGTTGCCGCCTTGGTTGGTTTGGCAGGTGATGTGGAAGGTCGTGTACTCTTTGATATGTCCATGGAAACTGCATTGAAAATTGCTTCTCGCATGAACATGGAAGAGTTGCCGGTTTTTGACGAGTTGGCTAAGGCAACAATTACTGAATTGGCAAATCTTATTACTGCTCAGGCTGTTACAAAACTGCATGAGTTGGGCTTTAAGTTTGACTTAACACCTCCTGCTCTTTTCACTGGAGAAAAGATGGAGATTTCAGATCATGAAGTAGAAGCTTTGATTGTTCCCATGATTACAGAGCAGGGAAAAGTCGAAGTAAACGTTGCTATTCGAGAGAGGATGTAAAGGAGAAAATATGAAAACAAAGCAGGATTTTCCTTCAATCAATGAAAGACCACCTGAAGGGGTGCGTGTAGATGGAACAAAGGTAAAGGTGCTTGTTGTTGATGACTCTATGTTCGTTGCAAAGCAGCTCGGTCAGATTTTGTCCAGTGAAGGATACGAAGTTGTGGCTACTGCTGGAGATGGAAAAGAGGGTGTTGATAAATACAAGGAATTGTATCCAAATGTAGATGTTGTAACTATGGATATTACTATGCCTCGCATGGACGGTATTACAGCACTTGAGCAGATTATGTCCTTTGACAAGGATGCTAAGGTGGTAATGGTAAGTGCTTTGGGTAAGGAAGAGTTGGTAAAGAAGTCTCTTATGCTTGGAGCAAAGAACTATATTGTTAAACCCTTAGACAGAAAAAAGGTATTGGAGCGCATTGGAGCTTCTATAAAATAGTTTTTGTAAATGAGAAAGGCCGTGTCGTAGCTTACGATGCGGCTTTTTCTTTGACATTACAAGAAATTTTTGTAAAAAAAAAGAGACAGTGTAAATCAACTGTCTCTTTGGGCGATACTGGAATCGAACCAGTGACCCCAAGCGTGTCATGCTTGTACTCTAACCAACTGAGCTAATCGCCCGAAAAATGTTTCAACATTAGAACATAAAAACTTTTTTAGGTCAAGAGCTTGAGGTAAAAATGAATGTATTGTTTGTGGCTGAAAATCCTTTGTTTTATGTAGATTATGCAGTTCGCTTGGAAAATAATAACCTTCCTTTTTGGACAGCTCATACTGTAAATGACTTACACCTTATGGTTTCTCGTATGACTATTAATGTAGTCTTTGCAGATTATAATTTTCTTGATTTTTCTAAATTTGACGTATATAAACATATCAAAGAGAAAGAAGGTAGTTTTATTCTATTATTTCTTAATGAACCCCATAGTACGAGTAATTTATTTATTCAGTGGGAAGATAGAGTAAATGAACGATGGCCCGATTTATGGAACCCTGAATTAGAGTCATTGCTGAGGATAGTTGCAAATCAACCTTATCAAGGAGACCCTGTCTTTGAATCCCACAAAGTGC
>JAGCMR010000068.1 GCA_017646305.1 Spirochaetaceae bacterium | reverse complement strand
TATTATTTCTGATGCACTTCGAGAATCTTCCCATGAACCTGCAAGTTTTAAGAATTCTTCTGTAGCATTTTTTGTTTTTACAGGAACTGATGTAAAATAATTTTGTAAAATAGTTATAACCTGCTGACTGATGGAACGATTATCATTTTTTGCAGCGAATCTTAACCGTTCATATAGGCGGTCATCCATATCTCGCACTTGTAACATTGCCATTGTATGCCTCCAAATCAACTATATAACAGCTTGCATGAAAATTCAATCAAAACTCATTTAATTATAGTTCTTAGTAGGAGTTAAAATACAGGTCGTCTGGGCAAATATCTTGACCGTCTGCCCATTCAATGGTATAGCCGGTGGGATTTACTGTCTTGAAGTAAGTATCATCATTCAATTTTCCAAACCAAGAACCTTTAATGTAAGGTTTTACATCAAATTGCTTCTGTTCACCGTTGTCAAATTCTAAATATAAAACCTTGTTGTCTTGGGGAATTACCTTTGTTACTGTGGGGCTTAACATGATTCTCCTTTATCTGAATAGATGTAGTAGATGGTGTCTTCCTCCACGTTCACATTGCATACGGGACTATTATTCCGTAAAATATTGATAGCACAGGCATGTAATACCCCCTGAGTTGTTTTACACAATTCTGCAGTAATCATAATATAAAGTACGAGAGGTATACAAGAACCCCCTGGTCTAGCTTGTGCTAGGCCAGGGGGATTTTTTTGTGGGGTTAGGCTACCTCAACGCTATTGCTGATTGTTTGAATCGTTTCTTTTCGGCTACGGTCTTTGGACAAATAGTTTGTTCGTATTATGATATGGTAGGAATCACCTTCCGTAAGACTATCTGGAACAAAGAGGTTGAGCTCGCCAGGGAGATTGCGGAAGATTTTTTCTGAGGCAACGGTAATCCAATTGCCTTCATCCCGGTCATAATTTCCCGTAGAATCCAGTGGGGCAAAGTAAATGCCTGATTCTGATTCACCAAGTTTGAGCTTGCTGCCGTAAATTGCAATGGGCTTATCCTTGGTAATGGTTCCATCACTTTGATTGGTGGACAAATCCTTTATCTCCGTAATTTCTGGAGCAGAATCCACATACACTACCTTATCCACATTCAAGGAGCTGACGGCATCCTGTGCAATCTTGGTGGGGGAAAGTTTAATGACAAACTGACCTTTTTCAGAAACGTCGCTTTTTCCCTTAGCATTGCATTTCATGGCAATGTACATGGTGGCAAGGTCTAGGAGATTTACCGCCTTGCCCTGTTCTAGCATTTTGAGCATCTTCTTTTGAATCAAAATTGCTGAGTACTGCAAGAGGTGAGGATCCAGGCCCTTGTTTTCTTCTGCAATCTCGGAAATGATGTTTTTGAAGCTTGCTGTATTGCGACTTACTCGTGCGTAGTAAGATCCATCTTTTTTTAAGTAGTTTTCGTGTAATGTAACACTCACATTGGAACTACTGTTTTCTAAAGTTGAAAGATTTTCAATCTTTGGCATATTCATACCCTCTGCCATTAAAATGGCTCATTAAGATGCGCAACTTCATACGAAGTGCTTTTTTGCAAATTTTAGACACATTTGCATTGTGTTTCCCTAAAAATACCTTGCAAAAAATGGCAACAGAAAGTAGAATGACTAAAGGTGTAAGTAGTTTTGCTACTTTCTGTTGTTCATAGCTTGAGTCTATTGGCGTAGGCTTAGGCTATTTTTTTTGCAAGGATAACTACAATCATACAGCACATCTATCCACCTCCTTTTTTCTTGTACAGGAATAGGTTTGCAGTTTATTTGCAATCCATTCTCCTAGTTTTTCTATCAGCACACAGACTACCTCTCCAATAGGGGC
>JAGCMR010000067.1 GCA_017646305.1 Spirochaetaceae bacterium | reverse complement strand
GTAGATTAAGAAGCGGGAAGGATCAAGACCATAGCTTTGAGACAGGATAATTGTACCGTCTGGCAGGATGGCAAAACCTTGGGTTTCGTTGCTTATGGAATACACCAGCTCTGGGGTAGTTAAATTGTGGCTGGAATACTTAGCCACGATGGCGGAATGGTTGGTACCGTTGTAAGAAAAGTTGTTGAGGCACTGGTATTCCTTGTCGTTGTTGAATTCTCCGCTGTAGATATATCCATCGGAGGCAAAGACAAATGCAGTGTTGTGGGGCAGAATGATAGGATTTCCGATTTCTATGGTTTCTCCAGGGGATGGAAGTTGGGCAGAAAACTTGTAAAGACCAGTGCCATCATCTGCCAGATAGAGGTATCCATCTGCATATTGTAGGCCACCAGTGTGACCGTAAAAGGGTTCTCCGCCACTGGTAAGCTGATAGAATCGAGTTTCCTTTGTTTCTGGCTGAATCAAATAAATTCGGCTGGGGCTACCGTCTGCCATGTAGCCTGCAGTGAGAAAGGCTTCTTCTTCCTGATGCCAGGTGAGGCCCTGAGGTACAAGCCCCTCCTGCAGGCCAGGGTTTTTCGTAATGATGGTGCGACGGTTAAAGGTATCGGAATAAGTGATGCTTCCGTAAACCAAGAGTCCTATCCAACTAAGGGTTAAAATCAACACCAAAACAAGTAAAATAGTAAAAATTATTTTCAAAGGGAATGGAAAAGTTTTCATATCTTGATTGTATAAAGAAGCTGGGATTCTGTCTAGGAAATCTATTTTGTATGATAACTGGTATGGCTTGACAGGATGATTAAATGTATAAATAATATATGTTATTTATACATTTACTAAGGAAGTTTTTATGAACAAATATGAAGTAATCTGTGATGAGGGAATAGACCTTTTGATGGATGTTTTTTACGCAAAAATTCGTGCAGACGAAAATGGTGTAGGAGATATTTTTAACAATGCAGTGGGAACAAGTGATGAGGCGTGGACAGTTCACAAGAAAAAGATTGGAGAGTTCTGGCGGGGAATGTTGCTGGGAACAGGAAACTTCCGCGGAAACCCACCACAGGCACACATGAATTTACCTCCTTTTCCAAAGGAATATTTTGACATTTGGTTGGGACTTTTTGAAGAAAGCCTGAATGAAGTTTTTACAGAAATGCCTGCTGCTCAGATTTTGCAACGAGCTCAGATGATTGCAATGGGCTTTAAGTCAATGTTGTATCAATAAAAAAATCCCCCACAAATCTTTGTGGGGGATTTTTTTTGTATTTTATTGAGATTACCGTAATACTTTTTAAGGTTTACAGTGCATGCCGGTCAAAGAATTCTGTTGTAAAGACAAAGCGAGCAGGTAAATTGGTAGTTTTATCTCTAACTCCAGTAACCTCATAGGTATATTTACCTAACTGGGCTCGCCATGTGTTTGATTTGTTAAACACAAGGGTGTTGCCACCAGTATGCTCTTCTATCCACTGCTCACCAGAATCAAGTCTGGTTACAATAATTTTTCCTGAACCAACAGTATATTTTGCACCATTAAATTGTACATGCCAAAAGGAAGGACTACCAAAGAGGTTTCCTTCCAAGGGGAAATAGCCAGCGGAAGGCCAGCTAACGAAGTTCCAGTCACCAATAGGGGTTACGGCTCCTTCGGGAGCTTGGGTATAGGTAACAACTTCAACATTTCCTCCATAGCCAATTTCTTTTCCATTGGCATCTTTCTTTTTGATGGCAGAACCAATTCCTACAGCCTGCAATCCTGGGCTCAACTGCCAAAGACGGTGACCTACTCCAGGGTTTCCCGGGTCAAGGTTATAGCCGTCTATGGACTGAATCAAGGGGTATTGGGGATACACATTACCTCTATTTGTCCCTTCTATACCATCTTTGTAAAATTGGTTCTCTTTATCAATACCTGCAGGTACTGGTTGAGAACCATGGCCAAAGTTCTGGGTAATAACCATGAGGGCTGCCCCGGCCTGAGCTTTTTTTGTTGCATCTTTATCTTCCACAACTGCTGGCAAGCCAGAAAGTTTTCTCAGAGCATTGAGTCGTTTTAGAGTCAAGTCCAAGTGTTCTTGTTTTAATTCTCCAGCATCGTATGGGGCTGTGTATTCAGGTAGTCTTGTGTACCACTGTGTGGGGTCAGAAGGAAGCTTATTTGCATCTGTGTCATCCAGCATCTTCTTAATCTCCTCCTTTGTAAGAAGAGGAAGGGAGAGATCTCCACTTTTGATGGTATTCAGGCCTACACCACCACTAGAGCTGCCTGATTCTATATATTCTTCCAGATTGGGTCTTCCCAGAGCAAGCTTGCCACCTACAGGTCTCTCGCCTGACAGTAGTGTGGAGGGCTGAAAATCGCAGGCAATAGAAACAGTAAGTAGGATAGATATAATTCCGAGACAAAAGAAAGTTGCTTTCAATTGATTTCGTTGTTTCATCTTTTATTCCTCCTGACAGATTACAAGGTGATGGTCATTTGGGCAGAAAGTCCCAATGTCATTGGTCCATTATTCT
>JAGCMR010000008.1 GCA_017646305.1 Spirochaetaceae bacterium | reverse complement strand
AGACCACTGGCAGTTAATCAGGAACTTTCCGCCTGGCTTAACGTCCTGAACCATCTTGTATCCCTTGATGATGTAGGACTGGTTGTGACAGGCCACCAAGTCAGCCTGGCTAACATAGTAGGCACTGCGGATGGGCTTGTCGCCAAAGCGCAGGTGAGAAATGGTAATACCACCAGTCTTCTTGGAGTCGTACTGGAAGTAAGCCTGAATATACTTGTCGGTGTGGTCACCGATAATCTTTGTGGAGTCCTTATTGGCACCAACAGTTCCGTCACCACCAATACCCCAGAACTTACATTCAACAGTTCCTTCAGCAGAAGTGATAGGAGCGGGCTTAACTTCAGGCAAGCTGAGGTTTGTAACATCGTCCACGATACCAACGGTAAAGCGAGGCTTGGGAGCATCCTTCTCCAATTCCTTGAAGATAGCGAATACGCTGGAAGGAGGAGTATCCTTGGAGCTCAAACCATAGCGACCACCAACCAATACGATGTCGTTGAGCTTTGCTTCCCACAAAGTAGTGGCAACGTCCAAGAAAAGAGGTTCACCCAGAGAACCGGGCTCTTTAGTTCTATCAAGAACAGCCACCTTCTTTACAGTCTTGGGCAGAACCTTCAAGAAGGCCTCAGAAACCCATGGGCGATAGAGGCGCACCTTAATCAAACCAACCTTCTCCCCACGAGCATTCAAGTAGTCGATTACTTCTTCTGCAACGTCACAGATGGATCCCATAGCTACGATTACACGGTCAGCATCAGGAGCACCATAGTAGTTGAACAAGTCATAGTTTGTACCCAACTTAGCATTAATCTTTGCCATGTACTTGCGTACTACTTCTGGCAATGCGTTGTAAACGGGGTTGCAAGCCTCACGATGCTGGAAGAATACGTCTCCGTTTTCGTGAGAACCGCGCATTACAGGGTGGTTGGGGTTCAAGGAGTTAGCACGGAATGCCTTAAGAGCATCCATATTCATCATTTCTTTGAGGTCTGCATAGTCCCAGGTCTCAATCTTCTGGATTTCGTGGGATGTGCGGAATCCGTCAAAAAAGTTCAGGAAAGGAACGCGGCCTTCCAAAGCTGCCAAGTGGGCAACAGGAGCCAAGTCCATGATTTCCTGTGCATTTGATTCTGCCAACATGGCAAAACCAGTCTGACGACAGGCGTATACGTCGGAATGATCACCGAAAATACTCAAAGCCTGAGTTGCAACGGTTCGGGCAGAAACATGGAATACACCAGGCAACTGCTCACCAGCAATCTTGTACATGTTAGGAATCATCAACAAGAGACCTTGAGATGCAGTAAATGTTGTGGTCATGGCACCAGCAGCTAATGAACCGTGAACAGTTCCTGCAGCTCCAGCCTCTGACTGCATTTCTACAACCTTTGTTTCGGTTCCGTAAATGTTCTTCAACCCGTTTGCTGACCACTGGTCAACAAAATCAGCCATTGGTGATGATGGGGTAATAGGGTAAATGCCTGCCACTTCGGTATATGCATACGCAACGTGGGATGCAGCCTGATTTCCATCCATCGAATGTTTTTCTCTGGACATATAGCCTCCTAATTTAATTTCTACCTAAACTAGATTGGTATTAAGATACACCGACTAGCCATTTATTTCAAGGGATAAAATGGAGCTACTATATTTTTTTATCTATTTAATTTTAAATATTTATCTTGTTTACCACAACTTTACAAAAAAAATCCCTTAATATTAAAATTTTATAAAATTATTCTTTCTTTGTACAAAAAAGTAGTTGTACTCACTAATATACAAGTTATGAAAGCGCATCTATTTAGAAAAATACCATTCCGAGTGATGAGTTTGATACTGGTAGCATTTACCACCCAGAATTTATTCTGCCAAACAGAAATTATGCCCCAACAAAAGGAACGAGCCTCTGTAGCTCTCGTTCTCGGAGGTGGTGGGGCCAAGGGTTTCGGCATTATTCCTGTATTAGAGGTAATAGATGAACTGGGAATTCCCATCGACATGATAATCGGGAACAGTGCAGGTGCTATTATCGGTGGACTTTATAGCATTGGCTACACTCCAGAAGAAATCCGTAAAACCGTTACTGATGTAAACTGGGCCAGTATGTTTGCCGACAGACCAGAATCTCCCTTGGAATCCTTGCTGGAAGGAAGAAGCACTGAGTCAGCGCCCTTAGTCTTAAAGCTCGGAAAGAATTTTTCTATAGAGACTGGAGGTGGCTTTTCTACAGGCCAAAATGCTTATTTACTTTTCAAGGATTTATCGGTAAAAATCCCCTCCTACATCGATTTTGATAGCCTGCCCATTCCCTTTCGGGCAACAGCAGTTAATCTAACTACTGGAAATCTAGAGCTCATTGGAAGCGGAGATATTGCAGAAGCAATCCGCAGCAGCATGAGTATTCCTGGAGTATTTCAACCCTTTCCAATAGATGGCAAGCTCTATGTAGACGGCTTTGTTCGCAATAATCTACCCATTCAACAGGCAAAGGAAATGGGGTACGATGTTATTATTGCAGTGTCCTTGGACAATCCATTGCTGGATGATTCGGAAGGTTTTAGTATAAATCCCATGACAACCATTACTCAGGTGGCAAGAATCATTACTAGCTCAGGTAATCCGGAGCAGCTAGCCTTGGCCGATGTAGTAGTTCATCCCCCAGTAGATGAGTACAATATGATGGAATTTCCAAAGGCACGGGAAATTTATGAAAAATCAGAAAAGGACAAGGAAAAATATCGCAGGGCACTGAAACCAGTACTATCCTTAATCTATCCAGATACAGCTTCTGAAGGTGAGACAGAATCTACTTCTTCTGATTCAGCAGAAATCAATTTAGCACAACAAAGCAGAACAAGTCACCAAGTAAGTAATGTGACTAAAAATGACTTTACCTTTACCCCCTCTAAAGAGCTACCAGCAGAAAAAGAAGGAATTTATAAAAGCATTCCCTATGCAGTGCCAGAAAGTATCTCAATTTACGGTGCAGTAGACTCTGACATAGAATTTATCAATCAGCTTTTTAGTAGAATTCGGGGAAAATCACTGACACCAACAAACACAAGGTTTTTAGTAGAAGAAATTTACAATACTGGTAACTATACCCTGGTAATTCCACGGGTGGATGTACGCCCCCAGAAAACGGTACTGGAGCTACGACTACAACAAAAGGAACGGGAAAATTGGGTAATTATGCCCAACGGAACCTTTACTGGCACTGTAACGGATGATTCCATTGCAGAGTTAAATCTTTCCTTGGACTTTCAATTCCGTGGCCTTACAGGAACAGGCTCTGTCATGTCCATGAAGGCTACCACCATCAACGACTTTGGCTTGGCGTGGTTTTATCTCCAGCCACTGGGCCCCCATGCCTACTTGCAGCTGTCTGCATCAGCCTATTTGGAACAAGATTTCGTCACATCAGGCTTTTCTTCTAGGAAAATCATAGCTAACAAGCTTGCATACACCAATGTAGATTTTTTGTGGGGAATACGATTTAACAATGCACATAAACTACAGGCTGGAGGAGCTCTTTACTGGTTTAATACAGCAGAAACGAAAACTCCAGAGCTGGTGGCTCAGGAAGCTCTATATCCAGATACCACTGCATCTGTGGCAGCTCCCCTGAATGTACGCTACACCTTTTCCACCTTTGACACCCCCACCTTTCCCAGCAAGGGGTTTTATGTAGGGCTTGATACCACTGGGGTTTTCCCCATTATGGGACAAAATACACCCATTGCCTTTAACATGACCCAGGTGGACTTTACTGCCGCCATTCCAGTTGCCCCGAAATTTAGCCTGATTGTAAATACCTTGGCAGCCTCTGACCCAAGCCTCCAGCTGGAAAAAATTCCCAATATGATTCCTCTTTTTGGAGTAGCTTTGGGTGACAGAATGTTTTTTCCCAATATTTCTGGAAAGCAGCAATATGGAACACAAAAATTTGCAGCTCAGCTGGTACTTCAATTCCAGCCTTGGAATAATATTACCGTCATAGGTGGACAGGCATTTTTCAACATTACGGGAACGGCAGGTATTATCACACTGAATCACAGGGATTTTTCTACCGATGGTATAAACTGGAATGTTTCTGCTGGGGCGGGATTACGCATTAACAAGACTTTCAGTATAATGATGCGAGTGGGAGCGGGAACCACCCACAAAACTGTAATGCCCTTTGTCTCCTTGGACATTGGCAGCATTCGTTACTAAAACACGAAGAGGAAGGAATTATGGAACAGGGGAAGTCAACTGACCAGCAAGATTTTATTACATTTCAGGACATCACCTTTGCCTATCCTCCAGTTGATGATGAGGAAGAAGAGGTAGCGGTAAAGCCTATTTTCCACCACTTTACTGCCACGCTACCAGGTGGTTTTGTAAGCCTAGTGGGCCCCAACGCTTCTGGAAAGTCCACCTTTATGCTACTGGCTGCAGGGCGCCTTTTGCCCCAGCAGGGAAGGATTTTTTTGTTAGGCAAGGACACTAGCCTGCTTACAGAGGAAGCTCGGGATTTATTGGCTTCCTTCATCTACCAAAACATGGAGTTTGACACAGAGGAGCCTGTGGCCCAGCTTTTGCAGCAGGTATATCAGCATGGGGCTTTT
>JAGCMR010000066.1 GCA_017646305.1 Spirochaetaceae bacterium | reverse complement strand
TCATATAGAATAAATACGTGTTTTTTGGTATTATATTTTCTCAGTTTATTTTTAGGATGGTGCTATGGCAGATTTAAAGGAGCAGTGCCGACTTTTAGTGGCAAATGCGTTGAATGCTTTTGGTAATGAATTGGGAATGGAGGCTGTAACCACAGCAGAAGCTCTCGTATTAGAAACTCCCCCTAATCCAGAAATGGGAGATTTGGGTATTCCTATGTTTCCCTTTGCCAAGTCTTTTCGGCAGGCTCCTCCAGCCATTGCAGCAAAAATTGTAGCTTTAGTACAGGCTCAAGAAGAATCAGTGCAGGTAGGAAGCTTTGCTGCTGTGGGACCCTACGTTAATGTAAAGCTTAATAAGGCAGCTGCCATTTCTGTCGTTTTAGAGAAAATTGCTTCCCAAAAGGCAAGCTATGGTGCATACGGGGAGGAAGGCAAAAAGCCTCTTGATGGTCGCCGTGTTATGGTGGAATTTTCCAGTCCCAACACCAATAAACCCCTTCACCTTGGACACCTGCGAAATGATGCCTTGGGAGAAAGTATTTCCCGCATTTTGAAGGCAGCTGGAGCAGAGGTTTTCAAGGTTAATATTGTTAATAACCGTGGCGTTCACATCTGTAAGTCCATGTTGGCCTACCAAAAATTCCATCAGGAAAACAATGAAACTCCAGAAAGCCTTGGTATCAAAAGTGACCGCTTTGTAGGGGACTGCTACGTTGAATTCGATAAGTGGAACAAGGCCGATCCTTCTGCAGAAAAGCTTGCCCAGGAGCTTTTAGTAAAGTGGGAGCAGGGTGATGAAGCTGTCCACAAGCTTTGGAAGCAGATGAATGACTGGGCTATTCAGGGAATTACTCAAACCTACCAGAGAACTGGAGTTTCTTTCGATAAGTTGTACTATGAAAGTGAAACCTATCTTAAGGGCCGAGAGGAAATCCTCAAGGGCTTGGAGGATGGAATCTTCTATAAGGAAGAAGATGGTTCAGTTTGGGTGGACTTGGAAGAAATCAATCTGGATAAAAAGGTTTTACTCAGAAAGGATGGTACCGCTCTCTACATGACCCAGGACATCGGTACTGCAATTTACCGCCATGGAGACTGGCCCTTTAATCAGCTGGTGTATGTGGTGGGAAGCGAGCAGCAGTATCACTTTAAGGTCTTGTTCTATGTTTTGAAAAAGCTAGGTTACCAGTGGGCAGATCAGCTGTATCACCTGTCTTACGGTATGGTAAACCTTCCTGAAGGAAAGATGAAAAGCCGAGAAGGAACTGTTGTAGATGCAGATGACCTTATTAACAGCCTCCGAGATGGTGCCATTGAAGAAATTGTTGCCAAGGGAAGAGAAGAGGCTGTAGGAGATCCTTCCGCCGTTGCAGAAAAGATTGCCTTAGGAGCCCTCCATTACTACTTGCTAAAGGCCACTCCCACAAAGGATATGCTGTTTAATCCCAAGGAATCCCTTTCCTTCAATGGAGACACAGGGCCCTATCTGCAGTACATGGGAGCTAGAATTTGTTCCATCCTGCGAAAGGCCCAGGAAGTAGGTCTTGCTCCCTTGGCTGCAAGTGAGGCTGCATCATTGCTTACCCACGAAGCTGAGTGGGAGTTAGTTAAGGTTCTGGAGCAGTACCCAAAGATTTTGGTAAAGGCTGCACAAAATCTTGATCCATCTCAAGTGGCTGGCTACCTGTACGATGTGGCAAAGGCCTTCAGTCGCTTCTATCATGACTGTCCCACCTTGGCACTGGCTCAGGAAAATGTTCAGTTGGCAGCAGCTCGACTGTTCTTGGTTACCTGTACCCGCCAAGTTTTGGAAAATGGTCTTGATTTGATTCTCGTACCTTTCTTGGAGACTATGTAAGGTCAAGCCGATAATGGTTTTTCTTTACAAGGAAAACCATTATCGGCTTTAAAACTTTATTGTTTAGAAATTTTTATACTTGACTATAATATATAAAGTTCGGTATAATAAGTTTCAATCATTGTAATGCGATTTCGGTATGTCCCGTTAATACCGGAGCGTTGTGGAATTTTTTATTCCAGATTATAGAGATACAGAGGTAAAAGATGTACGCACTTGTAGAGTATAAGGGCAAGCAGTATAAGGCAGAGAAGGACGCTCTGATTAAGGTTGACAGTATTGATGCCGAAAAGGGAACCGTAATTGAGATTGATACCGTTCTTTTGGTAAGCAATGAGGGTTCTGTAAGTGTAGGAGCT
>JAGCMR010000065.1 GCA_017646305.1 Spirochaetaceae bacterium | reverse complement strand
CTATCACTGGGACTTTTAGTGGCGGTTTCCAATATTTTTTCCAATATTGCTCTAACTGGGCGTTTTGGAGTGGGATATATTTTTGCCTCTATAGTTTCCGTGTTTTGGTCACTCATTTCTTCTGTTATGGGCTTTCTCATCATCCTGCTGATCATCCGTCTTATAGCCCTCTTTTTAAGCAAAAGTGGTAATTCCTTGTGGTATAGCCTCGACAGCACCTTAAATCCTGTGGTGTACAAGATTGCAGGAATCTTTCGAGGACGAAACACCTTCATGACCCAGAAAACAGCCTACATCATCACCATTGTAGCACTTTTTGTAATACGTCTTTTAGGAGGAATTCTCTTCTCCTTGCTCGTAGGCATGCTGACACGAATTCCCTTCTAGGCAAGGTGTCCTACCATGAAATTGAAGGAAATAGAAACACCTATCTCCACCCTCTCTGGTATTGGACCTGCCAAGGCTCGACTTTTTGCTAATATTGGTATCTACACCATTGCAGACCTTCTCAGTTATTATCCAAAGGACTGGGAAGACAGAACCCAGCCTGTTCCCCTAGCTCAATTCAGGGAAAAGAAGGTTCACACCATAGCTCAAGTCATTGGCCACAGCTGGTTTGGCTATGGTAGAATGAAAACCCTAAAAATCGCCATTGCAGATGCCAGCGGACGCGGAGAGCTTGTGGCCTTTAACCGCCCCTTTTTGGAAAAATCCCTGCCAGTGGGAGCCATAATCGCCCTTACTGGCCAATTTTCTATAAAATATAACCAGATTCAGTCCACTTCCTTTGAGGCAGAAAAGATTGCTGACAAGGGCAATCTGCAGGACTGGCAAAACAAGACAATTCCTGGCTCCCAGGTCATTCCCATTTACCCCTTGACGGCAGGCCTTTCCAACGGCCACATCAGACAGGCAGTAAAACGAGCATTGCAGGAATACGGACGAGGCATTGAAGATGAGCTTCCACAAGAAATCTTGCAAAAACGAGCTCTTATGGGAAAGGCACGAGCTATTGCGAACATGCACCAGCCCAAAACCTTAGCCGATGCACTGGAAGCCCGAAAAACCTTGATTTACGAGGAGCTTTATTTTTTTCAGCTGGCTATTGGTGGCCGTGCATTGCTCCACAAGGGACGACTACCAGACCTAGAGCCAGCTCAAGTTCAGGAAACCACCTTTGGCCCAGAACAAGAGGCCGCCTTTTTAGAAAGCCTTTCTCCACGGCAGGAAAAACTTTTGGCCGCCCTCCCCTTTCAGCTTACCTCAGGACAAAAGCTTTGCATTACCGACATAAACCGAGACCTAGACCAGTGTGAAAAAAGTCGTTGCACTGGATCAGTTGGACAACAGCCCTATACTATGGCTCGGCTGGTACAAGGAGATGTAGGTTCAGGAAAAACCTTGGCGGCATTCTTTGCCTGTTTAAGAATCGTAGATTGGGGTGGCCAATGTGCCTTAATGGCCCCTACAGAATTGCTAGCCCGTCAGCACGCAGAAAATGCTGCTAAAATGCTAGAGCCAGCAGCAGTACGATTGGCCTATCTTACTGGCAACATCAAGGCGGCAAACAGAGGGCCTTTACTCCAGGCTCTGGCAGCAGGCTCCATCGATATCATCATTGGAACCCATGCCCTTTTTTCAAAAAACATCCAGTACGCAAACCTTCATCTGGTAGTAATTGACGAGCAGCACCGCTTTGGTGTTTTACAACGAAACGCCATTCTAGAAAAAGGGCGACAAAAAATTCCAGAAAAGGAGGTGTATACCGTCCCCTCCTTACTGATGCTTAGTGCCACCCCCATTCCCCGAACACTGGCTCTCACCGCCTTTGGAGATTTAGATATTTCCATCATCAAGACCATGCCAGCAGGTCGCCTTCCCATCAAGACCTACCTTACCCGCATGGGAAACGAGGCCAACGTGTACCAGTACGTACAGCGGGAGCTGGATGCAGGCCATCAAGCCTACTTTGTGTATCCGCTGATAGAAGAAATTACTTCTGCAGAAAATGATCCAGAACAGGAAGCCCCCTCTGGCGGCCTTTCTGGCATAAAGTCTGCCCAAGATATGTTTCAGTTTTTGTCCACCCAGGTGTATCCTAGCGTTCCCATGGCTGTTATTCACTCCCGTACCGAAGAAACGGAGCAACACCGTATTTTAGAGGAATTCCGCAAGGGTGAAATCAAGATTCTTGTGGCCACCAGCGTAGTAGAGGTCGGTGTAGATGTGGCAAATGCTACCTGCATGGTCATTGAACATGCAGACCGATTCGGTATGGCTGCCTTACACCAGCTAAGAGGCCGTGTGGGTCGTGGTAGCCTGCAGTCCTATTGTTTTTTGATTTATGGTAAAAACATTACGGAAACGGGAAAGGAGCGAATGAAGGTGCTGAGGGAAACCACCGACGGCTTTGTTATTGCAGAAGAGGACTTAAAGCTCCGTGGGCCTGGGGAAGTAACTGGAATTCAGCAGTCAGGCTACCTTACATTGGGTTTGGCAGATCCAGTGCGTGACAAGGAACTTTTGGAACTAGCCCGTCGTGATGCCTTTACCCAGCTTGGGGAAATCGGTTTAAAATAAAATGGCAGGAAAGATGACTCCTTCCTGCCACTTATTCAATAAACTTTAACCAAAACAACTGCATAGAGCTTATAAATATTAACTGGCTAAAGCAGCGTTTCAAGAGACCTTATGCTACAAAGGCTTCCAATCGATCCACATAGTTTGAAGTTTGCAAACGGCGGATAGCCTTCTTTTCAATCTGGCGGATACGTTCCTTTGTCAAATTGAACTTGTCTCCCACTTCCTTCAAGGACATGGATTTGTTACCGCTCAAACCAAAGCGATACCGCAAAATTTGAGCCTCTTTCATGGACAAAGTTGCAAGAGCATTTTCCAGCTCATCCTGCATAACACTTTCCATGGCAGCATCTTCTGGAGACTGATAGCGAGTATCGACTGTATTGTCTCCCAGAGAAACTGATGAATCATCTCCATTGCCCATGGGTGCATCAAGAGAAACCATATCACGAGAAATATTAATAAGATCCCGCACTAGCTGGTTGGACATTCCAAGCATTTCTGCAACCTGGGTCATCTCTTCTTCTTCGCTCTTGTCTGCTGTAATAGCCTTACGAGCCTGCTCAATCTGAACTAGCTCGTTAGCTCGGTTCAAGGGCAGACGAATCATGCGAGACTTTTCACAGATAGCCTTCAATATTGCCTGGCGAATCCACCACACGGCATAGGAAATAAAGTGGTAGCCCTTGGAAACGTCAAAGCGTTCAATAGCTGTCATAAGGCCAATATTGCCCTCGCTAATCAAATCCACCAAATCAAGGCCATGGTTTTGATATTTTTTTGCTACATTTACCACAAACCGCAGGTTTGCCTGAACAATCTTGTCCTTTGCAGCCTTATCACCTTCGGCTGCCTTTGTTGCCAACTCAACTTCTTCTTCCCGAGTCAACAGCGGGATTTTATTTATTTCCTTCAAGTACATTGAAAGAATATTATCATCAGAATTCATCAAAAAGCTTGTTGTTCTCATAAAAAAAACCTCCAAACAAGAACAAGTCACTATAAAAGGATTGAAAACCAACCATTCAAACCTTTTACTCAATCATTCTATATATATTAAAGCAAATATCGTGCCAACTTTAAATAAAAATTATATCTTTTTAATGTTTATTTATATTTACTTATTATATAAAGAGATATTTTCATAAAATAAAATTTATTTCAAAAAAAGATAAAAAAACTTGCCGATAGGAGGTAAAAATTACTATATTTTTAGAAGTTGGTGAGTCAAAAATTTACCTTCACCTTTTTTCTGTAAAAAAAAATGCATCATTTTGACACAGTATCCTATTTTCCTACCATCATTGAATCATTTTGACCCAATCACACTATAACCAAGCTTTTGTGAGTTCTTTTGATACATTTTTCCTAAAATATATTTCCTTGATTTTCTTGACGAAGGGTGCATTTGTACGTATATTTTATAATATAAATAGCTAAAATCCTATGGAGGACAGTATATGAAGGTTATCCCTTTAGCGGATCGTGTTTTGGTAAAAACAGAAAAGACAGAGTCCAAAACTGCCAGTGGAATCATTATTCCCGACACAGCCCAGGAAAAGACTCAGGTTGCTGTTGTAATTGCAGTTGGAGATGACAAGGAAAAAATCAAGGTAAAGGATGGAGATCGGATTATGTACGATAAGTACTCCGGTACAAACATCAAGATTGATGGTGAGGATCACTTGATTTTGAAGGCTGACGACATTATCGCCATCATCAAGTAAGAACCTAAAAAAATAAAGGCCATTGCCACAAAGGATTTTATACAGTCCTCTGTTGCAATGGCTTTTTTTTTCAAAATCAGTGTTACCTTGTTCTAGGAGCACGAATCTGCATGATTTTTGCATCCTGATGATAAGGATTATATTTTAGGCAGCTTTCCAAGGATAATTTAGACTCATCAGTAAAGCCTGTTTGATACTGAAGCCATGCTAAACGATACAATATATCAGCCTTTTCCTCAGCAGTAGCAGCAAGCCCTGTCGCTTGAGTATACACATCCCATGCCTCACTGAATTTTCCTGTTCCAGCGTAAATCTCCCCAAGATTAATCAAAACAGGGATTTCTACCTCATAGCTATTTGTAGAAGCAAGCTTTGGATAACGGAGACTTTGATCTGCTAGCAAAGATTCAAACAGCTTCTGTGCCAGAGCAATATCTATTGCACCACCAGCTCCCACCACAGAAAAATAAGCTGCACATTCACATTCTTTTACAGAAAGCGTATCCTGCAATTCCTTGTAATCAGCACTTTCAAAACGACTTGTTAAAGAAGCATCGAACACACGCCGTGCTTCCTCCTGATAACCCAAGGAAATAAGGGCTGGAACAAGTGCCTCCACCAGCTTTTCACTATTCTCAGCAGTTCCACCACTATAAGCCTCTAGCAAAAGCCACAGAGCAGCTTCTTTTTCTTCCTTTGTCATGTTAGGATTCACTTCTGGACTAATGCTATAGGTAAAAGCAAGGGCTGCAGTATAAGCAGAATTAGTTCTTTGGTGCGAAGCATCCAATAAATCCAAAACCTGGGCTGGAGTGGTTTTAGGAAGCATATCATAAGCAATCATACCAGCGGATCGAAGCTTTGTTTCACGCAAAGCCTTTGCAAGATTATTTTCTTCTGGCACCTGTTGTACTCGCAGGGCCATTTCCATCAAGGCTCCCAAACCTTCTTCGTTATCGGGATACAACTCCAAAAGTCGATTCAAAGCCACAGCCTCTTGAATCAAATCATTTGTCTTTCGAGCATCCTTTGCTCCGTTTAAATACAGCTGAACAGGTAATTCCGTTGCACCTTGAGCAATCAAAGCTTCACGAACACGTCGTCCTCTATCCACATCGCCTAAAATGGTGTGAATATCAGAAGCTAACAACAAAGACTCAGCAGAACGACTCGTTCCTAGCAAGCTCAAGTAATTTAAGGCATCAGTATATTTTTTTCCGTCATAGGCTGCATAGGCCCAAAATAAGGGATCAGAAAGATTTGCAGCCTTACCATATTCTAAGGCCTGTTGAAAATCTCCTGTGGCAGCACAAACCACCGCAGCATTTTGAAGCCACTTATCATTTTGGGTGGAAAGGTAGGCAGAAGCGTAAATTGAAGCAAAATCTTCAGACAAATAATCAACAGAGGTTTTTTCTCCAGCCTCCTCCAACTGAAATTGGGAGAGCAAGGAAGCATATTTTGAACCGGCTAATTTCTTTCCTTGACTTTTTGCTTGAGACAAAGAATCATTCTCATATAAGAACCAGCTGTAAACAGCCTTCAAATCTGTATTTTCAGAATGGGCTCGTATACCAGCCTTTAAGGTTTTTTCAGCCTCTTTAATGTTACCTATTTTAATCTGTCTTTTATAAACCCCTAAAAACTGCAGGGGACTTTGTGCAGAATCCCGTGCAGATTTTAGAACCTTTGTTGCAGAACTAGAATCACCAGTAGTGATATGAAGGTCAGCTGCTTCCAAAAGGGCATTAAAAGACAAGGCCTCCTTTTTGAGGCCACAGGAAGCAAGAAGGAAAATCATACAACAAATAACAAAACAACTTCCCTTCTTTATCATACTACTTCCCTCCAAGCTCTTTTTTAATATTATCAAGAACAGCATTTACAAATTTAAAAGAATCGTCTGAACCGTATTCCTTAGAAATATCCACCGCCTCGTTAATGACGATGGAAGGATGTAAGTCCTTTTGATATAATAGTGGATACACACTAATTCTCAAAATAGCCAAATCAACCTTATTGATTCTTTGGAATTCCCATGAATCAAGATGCTTCCTAATCAGTGCATCAATTTCTTCAATATGCTCTATAGTTCCAGCCACCAGCAACCGAGCGAAGGTTTCGCTTTCATTTGGTTGAACTGGAGCTTCTTCAGCATCTCCTTGAGAACCTTCCTGTCCAAAAGCATGAACCCAAGGAAAATCCATCAAGGATGCCACATCTTTATTGCCCATATCCCAGGAAAACAATGCCTGGAAGGCTAAAATCCGTCCCTTTCTCCGTGCCACGTTGTCCTACCAATTTTCCAGCAATTTATCCAAGGCAGAACCTGTCTTTACCATCTGGAAATTGCTTGAAGTACGCAACTCCATGGTAAGATCCTGAGCGGCCTGAGCCATATACTGATTCTGCTGCTGTGCAGTTAAATTCTGACGAATATACTCATAAATGGTCACAGTGGAATCTGGCTGAACCACATCACTGAGCTCAAGCATCTTGGCACCGTACTTGTTGCGGATAATGTAGAACTGAAAATCATCAGCAGTGGATGTAATTTCAGAAACATAGTCCACGTTTTTGGTAAATAAATCCATCAGCACCTGATAGGTAATACCCAACTGCTGAGCGGCCTGAGTATTCTTACTTACATACAAATCCCCAGCCTGATAGCTAGCATCAGCCTTTTGGGCAGCCTTCAGCTTATCGGGAGTGGTCTTTTTACTCTTGATTTCCTCGTAGATGGAAGTAATCTTCTTTTGTGCAGCCTTTTCGTCCTTTCCCTTGGGAACAAGCACCAAAAACAGCTTAAGAATATCATTTTGCACAAAGGAAGCCTTATTCATCTCGTAAAAAGCACGAATATCACTATCAGTGGGAACAATGGAGGACAATTCACTTTGCTTCTGTGAAAGAATGTAGCGACTTACCAAAAGCTGATTTTTCATGTATGCCTTGTACTCACTAAGAGTCATACCCACCTGGGCCTTGATGTACTGATCAAGAGACATACCTGTTTGCTGCTTAATAATTTGAGCCAGCTGAGCTTCTGTAAGCTTCTGGCCAATTTGCTGAGCCATATTGTCAAGAAAGTACTCGTTAACTTCAGAGTCAGTAACATTCATACCAGCCTTCTGTGCAGCCTGAACAACAAGCATCTCATCTATCATCGCATCAAGAATTTCTTTTTTCTGCTCAACGGTAAAAGAGGCCATCCCTGTCTGCAATTTGTAGGACTCCACTCGGTTTTTCAACTGCTTGAGAGTAATTGACTCAGACTTATTCAGCTTAACATTAGCAAAGGGCTGCAAATCAGCCTGGGCAAAGGCCAGCACACCACTGACAAGAAGAAGTACGCTACAGAGAGCTATTCGTTTCATTCAAAACTCCTCTATGGGCTAATTGAAAATTAAGAGAATCTTAAAAAATCTAATTAGCGTG
>JAGCMR010000064.1 GCA_017646305.1 Spirochaetaceae bacterium | reverse complement strand
TTTCTTCCTTGAGGAATAAGCCGACTATCCATCATAACAAAGTCCATAGAACAGGTTTTAAGACAAGAAACAAGACTGGGATCCCAAGCATTATTGGGAATTACCATACCACGAGGACGCTTTCCAGTGTGACGACGAAGTGCAGTGGTATATAGCTCAATCTGCCCCACTCGGTCTACGGGCAAAATTGTTGGTAAATGGGGATTATAATAAGCACCACCGAGAATTTCTACCTGCTTTCGACTAATTAATTCTGAAAGCACCAAAAGAAACTCACGGTGATTTCGGGCAAACCAATCTAGATGGCGGCCTGAAATGGAAATAGAAAGATGGCAGGAAGGATGGGCATACAAAAACTGAAGCAGCTTATAGTATTCATTATACTGAGACTCAAACAATGCACCCAATGCTTGCTGATATGCAAGGTCTGGATTCAGCCGAGAATAGAGCTCCATGTAATTGCAGTTTACTTCAAGACAAAAATGAATTGTCCCCATTAGCCTTTCCTGTTATTTCCCATAAAAAATATTATAACAGAGCTTCCACAATTTGAAAATGTGACGTGGAGGAATTTCTGATTTTTTCTCCCGTTGGCAAGCAGTACAGGTAGTACCACCATCAGTATTTCCACAAGGAATCTGTGAAGCAGCAATATCTTTTGGAAAAAGCTTAATAATGTGTTTAGGACAGCTGGCAACACATCGCCCACAACCAATACACCCAGATAAAACTACAGCCGTATTATTGACAATTTGTATTGCTCGCTGGGGACAATGACCTAGACAGGTTCCAAAACCAAGACATTGCTGGAAACAATCATATTCAGTTTCATACAACTTGGTAAATAAAACACAATCCTTGGGTCCCTGATAATCAATACGTCGCTGCTGAAATTCCTTGTCATGACTACACAGAACAACAGCACGCATTCCAGTATCTTCTAAAGATTTTTTTGGATGACTAGAAATCTTCAGTTCATCAGGAGCAAAGATGAATTTCTGTACCCTGTCCTTATCTTGACTGATAGAAGGAATCAGAACTGAGAAAATAAAGATTGTAATTAAGCTTACAACGATTAAAAAAAGTATAAGAAGCAATATGGTAACAATCATCGTCCTATTCCTCCGTTTAACCATGAGGCATCAAAAACCAAGACGAATAAAATCAAAATGGCAAGACTAAATAAAATCAACGAATTCTTAAAAACTGGTAATGGACTGGCATGTTCATTTCTTCTTCTCAATGCAGACAAAACAGGAATGAGAATATAAAATGATGTCAGACAACATATTACAAATAAAATAGCTTCCACAAGGGATAGACTTTCATTGATTGCCAGAAGTACACAGAGAAAGGAAACAGAAAATTCCGTTACCGAGGAATTAACAGTAAGGCGAATCAAGACCTCAATGAAAACAGATACAATCAAGAAAATCAAAATACATACTAATGGAAACAATTCCTGTAAAGACAGGGGTACCAAAAGATTTTGAATTACAAGATATGACAATGCCACTGAAGAAACTGATGCAAATAGGGCTTTTACAAAGGAAAGCACCAATCCCTTAGGTGAGGAAGAAATAATGACGGCTCTATTAAGTCCTATTCCGTATAAAAATACGGAACATAAAATAAAGAAAAGACACTCAATTATCACTAGATCCCTCCTCCTGACGCAACTCGGCACTCCGTTCAAGAATTCCACAATACTTTCGTATAAAAGAAAGGACTGCTAACAAAAGTCCAGATAACACCAATGCACCTGGAATAGATGCCCAAAAGGTAAAGGGACTAAAATAAGACAAGGTTGGTAACTCTAGCTTAAATATTCCAGATGGAATAGGAAAAGAAATAGTTCCGTATCCCACAATATCCCGCAAAAGGAAGAATACAAAGGCATAAATTGAGAAAAAACAAGATTCTTTCATATTTCCTGTTAAGGCCATTTTTAAGTGCATTCCTCTGTTATCGAAAAAACGACCAAGCATCAGCACTGCTACAGCTGGCATATACAAGATAAATCCCATAGTTAAGGCTGTCATGGGAGAATATAAAATCAAAAGTTGTCGTGCAAAAATAGTAATTCCCACCAACATTAACAAAATACAAATGGGTTTCAATGAATATAATTTCATATAATCCATAAATTTACTAAACAAAGTGGTCAAAACCATCAGCAAATTCAAAACTATAATTACAGGAACTCCATAATACAATCTCCCTGGCACTGGAACCAGCATTACCAAAGACACTGCAATGTACATAAAGACAGTATTTCTATTCATACTTAATTACTCTCCATTCCAAGAAGCATTGGAATACGTTTTTTCCAACGGGACACCTGCACAGAGTTTCGCAAGCTTTCCGTAATAGCAGCTTCCTTTCCGATATGGGAATCAAACACAGCAAAACCAATAAATTCTGCACCAGCTGTAGTTGAATAACGGTATACAGCTGGAAGGGGGCCATATAGAGTTGCAACACGAACAATAACTCCATAAACAGGACCTGTTTTTTGACTAGAAACTGGAACAAGCTCGTAGGCTGCAGCAGAGGTAGCATATGGGCCTTGGAGTACTAATTTATTTCCAGCAATATATTCTCCAGGGTACACGCTCTCGATAGTTTGAGCAACACGACTCTGCAAGCCCTTATCCCAAGGATCACGGGAAACGAAGGTCATGAGAACAAGAATACCCAAAAGTACCAGCACAACTGCTAGAAAAAACGCAAGATGAATGGCAAGTTTCTTAGGATCCATTAGTTATGCTCCTGTGTTTGAGGTTGAGGATGAACGGTATTTGAGAGCATCTTCTCCCCATGCCAATGCTCTATCATTTGAATTAGAAGTGAGAAGATATTTCCACAAAAAACTGAGAACATGGCTCCAACAGAGGACAAACCATATCCAGAAATGAAAAATGCAGCAACTCCTGTCAGTATTCCATAGAAAATCTTTCCAGCCATGGTCATAGGGGTTGTTCCAAACCAAGATAATACAAAGAAGGCACTAAACAATGTACCACCAGTAAACAAGGCTAATAGTACGTCTCCATTACCAAAGACTCCACCAGCAAAAATAGGACAGAGTAACCAAACAAGGAAGCTGTAAGTTAAAATAAAACTTACAGAAGCTTCTATTCGTAAGGAGTTCATGGAATACAAAACTAGGGAACCCAATAAGGTAAAGAAGTTAAAGCGAAAGGCAGGAATTGCAGCACCAGTGTCCCACAATAAGGAGATATACCCTTCTGGAATATTAGTTCCTAAAAGAGAAAATACCTTGTTATTCAAAAAACCAGTAATAACAGCATCTAAAGAACAAATGGGAAATACACCATCATGAATCAACATGAGGGAAACATTTTGGGATTGCAGGTACAAGGGAGAAATGATAAAGGTGGGAAACCAAATTGCACCTACAAAATAAGCCATAATGATAGAAATAGCCACAGGATTCACCCAAGAACCAGCTATGCCACCAAAGGGATACTTTGCAATGAACAGTGTTACAAAGATTATAAAAAATACAGCAACTACTGGATACATGGGAGGTAAAAACATTCCAATGAGAACACCCTGCAACAAGGTAACAAGGATATTGATTGAACGTTTTCGAATAAAAATAGCGTCAATACTCTCTGCACCAAAGGAAGCTAAAACTGAAGAAAGAATAATGAACAAGGACTGAAAGCTTGAGGTTATAGCCAGCATCATAATATGAGGAATAAGGATACAGAGCATTCCTATGGTCATGGTAGAGATTGACGGTGTTGCATAATGAAAGGGACGCAGAGTCAAGACATTATTTTTTTTCATTGATTGCTCCTCTTAAAAGCTTAATACTTTGACACAATGGTAACCGAGCAGGACAAACAGCATTACAAAGAACACAGTCAGAACAATTTCTCAAAGTATTGAGATGATTTTGTGAAATTTCATGATTAAAAGCATAATGTCCATATAAAATATCGGGAGACATTCCCATGGGACAAACATGACGACACATTCCACAACGGATACACTCTAAACTAACAGGACTCATAACATCCTTTGGCGGAATAATGATAACAGACTTTACTTCCTTGGTAATAGGGGTATCAAGATCTGTTACATTATGGCCCATTAAAATTCCGTTAACGAGAATCTTGCCTCCATCCTTTATAAAACCGCCAAATTCCCCAATCAAGGAACGGATACAGGTGCCGAGACGCACCTTTAGAATACCTTCACCGTATACTGCATGACCTGCAATCTGAATAAATTTGTCGATTACTGGCTGGTTATACACCACTGCCTCATAGACATCATAGATTGTAGAACTATCTACATACAAATCTTTAAAAGAAACACGACCGTCTTTCCGCCGCTTTTTCAGCTGTGCAATAATATCTCTTTTTCCACCAACAGGGTAATAGGATGTGTCTGTTTCTACCTTTACATATTCCACATCTCCCTCAGGCAAAACCAACTCCTGTTTTGGTGCAAAATTTTGTGGTACCAATAACACTACTCGCTTTGTCTCTAAGGCAGCGGCAAGAATTGCAATCCCCGTCATAATTTCACGAGGAAATTGCTCTGCAATAAACTGGTCTACAAAACAGCTGGGATCTAGATCAAACAAACGGACAACAAGACTTGGTTTACTTTTTTCCATAAGTCTATCCATTTGATGTACGAGAGAAACGGCTCGTCCAAAGGTATTTACTACACCTTTATCAGCAATAATTCTCCGTAAAGTACTTGGAGGAAAGTTTTTCCAATCCACTGCCTTACGAGGCTTACCGTAGAGGGAAAATTCCCCCTGAAGCTTTACTTTCACAGCATGAACTCTTCGTCCATCGGGGTCAGTAATATATTGTATCTGGGAAACAACCCCAGGCACAGAAGAATGAATGACAGAACCATGCAATTCCCTACTTGATGCCAGAACCTGTCCTTCTTCCACCACATCACCTTCATTTACGGTACAAAAGGTAGTTGTATCCTTTTCTTGCAGCAATGGAATAATGGCTTCCTTAGGCAAAAAGGCATTGGTGAATTCCTGATACCGGACATGTTTGTATGGTAATAAATCAGAAACCTTCATCTTCATTTTTGGATTCTCCATATAAATATGCCTGCTATGAGAGAAATTACAATGGTTGTTAAAAGGGACAAAAAGATAAACACCTGTCCCTGAGAGCCACCTGCCAGAAAATCCCCCATCCTCCGATAAACCACAGAGGTAAAGCAGTTTTGTTTTTTAAGCACACCCTCTATCTGAAAGGATTCATCTTGAATTCCTTCCATAACAGAGGAAATAAAAGCATCGTCAAGGGAATACACCGAAGTATACTCCTCTTGAATAACTCCCTGCTGATTCACCCGATAACTGGGGAGTAACAGGGTCTCTCCTGCAGACACCAATTCAAAGACCTGTAGCTCATGGAGAGAACGATAAGAATAAGTCAATGTATCCCATACCCAGTCAACATAATGAACAAGGGAAGGTAACTCCTCTTCCAAATAAGCCTGCTGTCCATTATCTTGAAAAGATGCAGAATCAAAAGACATGGTATCAGTATACCTTGCAGGAGCAGGAAGAAACAAGCCATTTATTGAAGTATCTGAGGGAAAATAACCAAAAAAAAGCAAGGAAATAGAAAGAATAGCAGCTGCCACTGCTGGAATAAATAAGGTAAAGGATGCCACAGAAGAAACGACAGACACAAGCTGAGCACTGCGGATGGGTACAGGCATAAATCCCTTTACTTTCTTTGGGATAGCCTTAATCAAAATATAACACAGAGCAAAAGAACCTATAATAGTTACAAGAAATAGTACACCTTCCTTCCAAGAACCAATAAAGGCTACAGGAATACTGGCAAAACCGAACAGGAGAATAAGGGAACTTTTTCTAATGGCTTTAAGCATTTCCCTTCGTTTCCAAAAGGTACTGCACAAAAAGAAACAATAAAGCAATAAGGTCACCGCTCCAGCACCGCTATAAGAAGGAATACAGCAAGAAAACAACAAGGGGAAAAAACCAGATGTAACCATAAATCCCTTTGCTCGGGACAGTACTATAAAAATTGAAAATACTAATAAAACTACTAGGGGTACAATCCAAGGATAACTAGTCTTACCTTCTAAACCAGCACCTTCTCCTCCTGGCAGAGTCTGTAAATAAGATACAACACCCTGGGCCTGTCCCCTTGCAATCGAGGGAACATAAAAAAGCTGCATTTGTTGAGAACGATCAAAAAAATAATTTTCTCGCTGCCTAAGATAAGAATGTTGCGTGCTTACAATAGATTGAACAGGAGCAAAGGGAGAAAAGACAGGTTGCTTTTGTTTTGAAAGACTTATGACATCTTCAATCCCCACCTCCTGCAAAGCTTGTAAGACAACCTGTTCTGTAAGCTCCACTGGTACATATAAAATATTATATTCCTTCCACAAGGAGGATACAGGGAGACGAATAAATATAACTAAAATGATGGCAGCTATAAGGGCTAAAAGGCTGGCAACAACAACAGACAAGGAGAGCTTCATGGTAGATTACAACACGGAGAAGGCAATACCTATAGCCACTCCCCAGAAACATCCCACAAAAACCTCTGCAGGCTTATGACCTTGAATCTCCTTGATCGGCTTAAACTTGAGGATGTCCTTTCCCTCCAAAGTTTTTCCAATCTCATTCAAAACTCGTGCCTGAATACCACTGGCACGACGTACACCTACAGCGTCACGGATAGTAACAAGAGCAAAACAAAGGGCTAGAATAAAAATATCTGAATTAATACCAGAACGAAAACCAATAGTAGTACTTAATGTACACACTAAAGATGAATGGCTAGAAGGCATTCCTCCTGTTCGCCAAAGCAACAATTCCAACAATTCCTTTACACTAGAAACATTGCCACCCAAAAGCTTAATCACCGTCTTAATAAATTGAGCTGAAAACCAGCTAAAAATACAGGCGAGAAAGACAGGATTACTAAAGAGTGTCTGCAATTGTCTTAGTGTAGAAGAAATCATATCTACTCCATTTTACTGCTAAGATAATTTTTGTCTAGTAGATTCACCACCAATTTTATTATACAATACGAAAATGGATTTCTTGGATTTTACTGCTGACGAAAATGATGCTGGTCGTCGTATTGATAGAATTGTCAGAAGACTCATGCCAGACCACTCATTGGGAATGATTTATAAATATTTTCGCAAAGGACTCGTACGGAAAAACACAGGAAAAACAAGCCCAGAAGTAAAGGTAACGGTGGGAGATACCATAAATATTGCTGCCTTTCTACTGAAAAAGGAATCTACACCTTGCCAGCAACAGCCACCGACTCAACAACAAGCACTATCTTTAGCTCCAGATTTATTCCTTAATCAACATATCAGAATCATTAACAAGCCGTATGACATACCTGTTCAAGGAGGGCAAAATATTTCCCTGTCCTTGGACAAGATTATTTATCAAGAATACCTCCAGATGCAGCAAGAAAAAGGAATAGCTCCCTCCCTATCCTTTCACCCAGGTCCCTTACACCGTCTTGACCGAAAAACCACAGGAGTTCTCGCCTTTTCTCAAAGTCTTTTAGGTGCTCAATGGTTTTCCCAGGCCATGAAAGAGCATCTTATCAAAAAAGAATATCTTGCTTTGGTGGAAGGAAATCTACGAAAGGAGCAAGTCTGGCAAGAAGAAATTGCACGACAAGAACAGACTAGATCAAAAGGCTTTGTTCAATCAGAAATTAGGAGCCATGGCAAAAAAGCACATACTATAGCTCATCCATTAGCCTGGGGAAGCTACAAAGGTAAGCCCATTACCCTAGTACATTTGGAAATTTCCACTGGAAGAACTCACCAGATCAGACTCCACTGTAGCCATCACGGCTTTCCCTTACTGGGGGATAGAGCCTATGGAGGAACACCTCTAACCACTAGTCATATAAAGACTAAGAAAACACAGTTTCAAGAAAATCAAATCAGGAATCAAGAAAAAGTTCAACAGGATTTTTTTCTTCATGCTTGGAAAATAAGATTGCCTTCTGACAACCCTCTCCAGCTTCCGTCCCTTGTAGAAGCTCCTCTTTCTGAAAATTTCAGAAATATGTTACTTACACACTTGCCAGAAATGGAATTAAAGGGATATATTATATAAACCCATGAAATTTTCTGATATTATTCTTGCATTCAAAGGTATAACAGTTTTCGCTTTAGTTGGTCCCAGTGGTACTGGAAAAAGTTTTCGTGCCAAGCTAGTGGCAGAAAAATACGGTATTGATGCAATCATTGATGACGGACTTTTAATCCAAAACGATAAAATTGTTGCGGGGCAAACAGCAAAACGCGAAAAAACTTACATGGGTGCAGTTCGTGTAGCCCTTTTTGATGACAAAAGTCATCGAGACCATGTGGCAAAGGCCCTACAAAAGAACCATATCAAAAAAATCCTCCTGCTTGGCACCTCAGAAAAGATGGTACAAAAAATTGCCATTAGACTGCAGCTCCCAGCTCCTTCAAAGATCATTGACATTACCGATGTAGCTAGCCAAGAGGATATTGAAATTGCCCAGCGTTCACGACTAGTAGAAGGAAAACACGTGATACCCGTGCCCTCAATCGAAATAAAACGAGACTATCCTAAAATCTTCTACAATAAGGTTAAGATTTTTTTCAAAGGCTTGACCATAACTAACGAAAAAGATAAGAATTCTCAAGTATCAGAAAAATCAGTGGTACGACCAGAATTCTCCAAAAAAGGCCGTATAGAAATTTCAGAAGCAGCCATTACCCAGATGGTCATGCACTGTGTTGCAGAACATGACCCACAAATTCGAGTGAAAAAGCTCCAGATAAAGACAGATGCCCGTGGATACCGACTAGTTGTTACTATCGATATCCCCTTTGGAACTCAGCTTACTGGCACCATCCACAATCTTCAATCCTACATCATTACTAATATTGAAAAATACACAGGTATCCTGATTGAAGAAGTAAGTATTATTATCGATAAGATTACCCAAACAGACAAAATCAAGAAAAAATAATTATACTTTTGATTTTAATTTCCTGTGGCAATAGCCGCAGATACCGCACCCTTGCTCCGTCTTCTACCTGAATGACGTCTTCTGCTAACGGCAGCATCAAGTTTGTCACGATTATGATGATGCTCATGACCATGATCATGAGACTTCTTATTGTGACTGGCAGCCATTTTAACAGCACTGACAATTCCCTGCTCCTGCTTTTCTCCAGAAACATTTGACTTGCAAGAAGAAAAGGCCCGTTTTGGAATATGAACAGAAACTCCCAGTTGGCGTAATACAGTACGAATAGCAAACTCCAACTCTGTTCGCTGAGGATTCATAGGAAGAACAAAATTCCTACACTGAGCCCAGGTTCTGCTATACAATTCTGCGGTGGCAGATTTTTGATCCACCTCTGCCTGCCAATCCGTTAGGCCTGCGGTAAAATCGTAGATAAGGTAAGAAAGTCTTAATCCAAGCCGTGCAGTTGGCTCATTGGCATGGAGAGCATCTAGCTCTTGTAAATGCTTAAAATAATTAGCCTTAAACTCACTACTAGCATACATCATGGCAGTGGCGGCAGGCTGAAGATGCATAAATAAGTCAACCTCCATGGCTGCCCTAATAATATCATAGGCATGACCACTGTTAATTATCTTCATCAATTCTTCTGTAAGTCGAGAAGGAGACACAGGAGAAAGAAGATGTGCAGACTTACAAATCTTACGCTTCAAGCTTCGAGGCATAGAACAACCTGTAGTAGCTGCATATTTTACTGCCCGAAGCATACGAACAGGATCTTCTTCAAAAATCCGATTCAAGGGGATAACTGGCCGAATAATCCGTTTTTGAATATCCTTCAATCCACCCACATAATCAATTACCTGCTCTTTCAAGGGGTCATAATACAAGGCATTAAGAGTAAAGTCTCGGCGAAGGGCGTCTTCATCCATAGTACCAAAGCTATTACCTACAGAGCCATCAGAAATGGAGCGAAAAGTACTCACCTCAAAAATCTTTGGTCCAAAGAAAACGTGTACAAGACGGAATCTTCTACCAATAATTCTAGAATTCCGAAAAATCTTCTTTATCTTTGAAGGAGTTGCATCAGTAACAATGTCAAAATCCTTGGGTTCTTTTTGAACCAATAAATCTCGTACCGCTCCACCAACGATATATGCATCATATCCATGATTATGAAGTTGCTTGACTATAAAAAGAGCGTCTGGATCAATCTTCTGAGGAGAAATGGAATGTTCATCTTTTGTATAAATAATGGCCTTTTTAACTGGACGGCCCTTTGCATCAGCAGAATATCGAAATAACACGGTTTGCATATAATAGAATTTTCATTACAGCTAGTCAAGCGGTGTGTAAAATAAAAGAAATATCAATAATCGCTAATCAAAATTAATCTGTCGTTTAAAATAAAAATGCCGAAATCCAGGAAATCCCTTCATTCGGCATCTTCTCAAACGAGAGTTAAAAACTACTCTGTCTTTACATCCTCACAGATGTTCAACTCAGTTTCCTTATCAAAGAACTTACCCTTTTCCATGTTAGGGATAAAGTTAGCTGTATCTCCAATGCGGAAGGTGTTGTCGGGCTCTGTGCGAGCGATAACCTGCTGGTTCTTTGTAGCCAAGTACAGGTGAGTTTCTGCTCCCAGAGGCTCAATGATAGAAACCTTCATCTGTATGTTGTTGCTAGCAGCGGCTTCCTTGGTATACTGCATATCTTCAGGACGAATTCCGAAGAATACTTCCTTACCAACATAGGCCTTAAGTTTTTCTGCCTGCTCAGGAGTAGGAACAACCTCAAAGGTTCCTTCGTCAGCAAGAATCTGACCGCCCTTCTCTACAATCTTAACAGACAAGAAGTTCATTGGGGGTGATCCAATGAATCCAGCAACGAATTTATTGATGGGGTGGTTGTACAGGTAGAGAGGTGAACCAATCTGCTGAACCTTACCATCCTTCATAACAACAATTTTGTCACCCATGGTCAAGGCTTCTACCTGGTCGTGGGTTACGTAAATCATAGTAGCCTTCAGGCGGTGATGGAGATCGGAAATCTCAGCACGCATCTGAACGCGGAGCTTAGCATCCAAGTTAGACAAAGGCTCGTCGAAAAGGAATACCTTGGGGTTACGAACGATGGCACGACCAACAGCAACACGCTGGCGCTGTCCACCAGAAAGAGCCTTAGGCTTACGATCAAGCAACTTCTCGATGTCCAAGATACGAGCAGCTTCATTTACACGGCGCTCAATCTCGGCCTTATCTGTCTTACGAATCTTCAGACCGAATGCCATGTTATCGTATACTGTCATGTGAGGATACAAGGCATAGTTCTGGAATACCATTGCAATGTTGCGGTCTTTTGGTGGAACGTCGTTCATCAGCTCCTGGTCGATGTACAACTCTCCCTCACTGATGTCTTCCAAACCTGCAACCATGCGCAAGGTGGTGGACTTACCACAACCAGATGGTCCTACAAAAATAACGAATTCCTGATCTTCAATGGTGATGTTAGCGTTGTCAACAGCACGAACATTGCCATCGTAGATCTTTCCAATTCCCTTTAGTTCTACTTTAGCCATTTACGGCCTCCTTAGAATTATTTTATAAAACTAGTATACAACACATTAAAGCTGCTGTCAAATATAAAATTAGCTTCCTGCCTTTTCATAGGGCTTTCCAGATGCTAGAGGAGCATAGTTCTTACCACTGAATACCACCAAGGCTAACAAAGTAATAACATAGGGTAAGAGGCTAAAGAATTCTGATGGTAACAAGTTCTTTAGGAATGGAATGTTTACCACGTAGATGGAAAAAGCTACCGCTGCACCAAACAAAAGGGAGGATGCAGTAATTCCTAGGGGACGCCAGCGACCAAAGGAAACTGCGGCCAAAGCAATGTATCCAGCACCATTAATGGTATTGGAGGTAAACTGAATTGTCTGGGTAAACACCAAGCATCCACCGGCCAAACCAGCTAAAAAGCCTGAAACAAGAACAGCAATATAGCGTAATCCCTTTACGTTGATTCCAACAGAAGCGGCAGCACCAGGATTTTCACCACAGGCACGGAGCCGAAGACCAAAGGGCAAGCGATACAACAGAAACCAAGTTACTAAAATCACCACTAGGGCAATAAGGGCCGTGGGATAAATACCAAAGAGACCAGGCATCATTCCGTTTTGGAAGGGAGCTGATCTATCCATGGAAAAAAGGATTTGGGCGGCAAAGATTGTTACACCGTTGGCCAAAAGATTAATTCCAGTACCAGATACTGTTTGATCTGCATTTAGGGAAATAGCTGCAAAGGCATGGATTGCAGAAAAAAGTGTTCCCAAAACAGCACCTGCAAGTAGGCCAATCCAGATGGAGCCAGGCACTGTAGCCTCTAGCAACACATGGACGGAGGCTGCGGTGAAGGCACCAATCACCATCAGACCTTCCAGAGCAATATTTACTACACCAGATCGTTCACAAATCATTCCACCAGCGGCGGTAATCAAAATGGGAGAAACAAGCATCAATACAGCTGGAATTAGTCCAAGAATGCTACTCATTTTCACCCTCCATTTCTGTCATTTGATTTGATACCAGAGCCTTTTCTTGCAATTTTTTTTGTCTCCACAGCAGGAAGAGCCTGATTCCCGTTCTGACGGCAATGAAAACTACAATCAAGCCCTGGATAATGAAGGTAATTTCCTTGGGAATCTGCTTTGACTGCATCAAAGGCTGGGCAGCAGCCAAAAGACCAAATAACAAACCTGCCAGCATAGTTCCCACTGCAGTATTATTACCTACCAAGGCAACAGCAATTCCAGTAAAGCCGTAATTATCCATGCCTGACAAAACTCGTCCATAACGGAAGGAACCAAGAGCCACTACACCACCACCAAGGCCTGCAAAGGCACCTGCCACCGCCATGGAAATTACTACACTG
>JAGCMR010000063.1 GCA_017646305.1 Spirochaetaceae bacterium | reverse complement strand
GTTTTGTGGTGTCCATAATGCTCCACAAAAAGGTGTGGGTATCTAGCAAGTACTTCAATTTTTTACTTCCTGTAGCCCTAAAAACTCTTCCATGGTGATTTTGCCATGGTCAATCTCACTAAAACTTGCAATGCCTTCTAGGGTACCAATTTTTCGTGCACTTCTTTGGATTGGGCTTACATGGGCTACTGGCCGCTTAGATCTGCCATAGAGGATTTCCACTTCTTCCCCCTGCAACACCGAATCTAAAACTTGAGAAAACTGTGCCTTAAACTCACCTACCGTCATTTGTACCATAACATTAGTATAGTAGTAACTTGTCAAGTTGTCAAGTTATTTTCTCACACCGGAATCTCCAAGGTAAAGCAGCTTCCCTTGCCTTTTTCTGATTCCAGCTGAATGTTCCAGCCCAAACCGTCAGCTACAGTTTTTACCACCGCTAGGCCCAATCCCTTGCCCTGGCTTTTTAGGGAATTGTCTCCACGGAAGAAGGGGTCAAAGACGTGGGGCTGGTCTTCCTTGGAAATGCCACAGCCACTGTCTTGTACCTTCAAAATCAAGGTATCTCCCTTGATGGCAGTTTTGCTTCCCCGCTGATTGCCTTTCTTCTTTTTGTGAAAGGGGGCTAGGGTGGCAGTTAATGAGATGGTTCCTCCTGCAGGAGTATAATGAATGGCATTGCTGCAAAGATTGTCCAGTACCCGAATCATTAAGCTTTCATCTAGGGAAATATGTAGGTCAGCAGGGAGCTCCACTGCAGTGGTAATGGTACGACCAAGAATCTTGCCGTCCTCTGCAAACCGAAAAGCATAATCGGTAAGCAGGGGAGTGATGGAAATGGACTCCATGTTTTGCTTCCATTCTCCAGAATCCATTCGTACAAAGTTAATCAAATCATCAATCATGGAGTCCAGCTGGTCTACCTTTTCTCCCACAATTTCCAAAGATTTGCCTATCATTTCTGGGGAATCTGCCGTTCCGTCAAAAATTGCCTCTGTGTATCCTTTAATCAGGGCTAGAGGAGTTCGTAGGTCGTGGCTAATACCCATAATAAGCCAGGAACGACGTTTTTGTTCTTCCAGCAAGGCAAGTCTCATGCTGTTTAAGGAATTGGTGAGAGAAAGAATCTCGTTGTTGCCCCGAACTTGAATCTCCTTGTTCAAATTACCCTTGGCAAGGTTGCGGGTTTCCTTTTCCAGCACCTCCATGGAACGAGAAAGTACGTGGGAAAGATAGATGATACCGCTAATGCAGAGAAACAGCAGAATGCTAAAAACGTTGATAATAGCCTTTAGCTGATCCACCACCACGTCCCACTTATATTGGTCTTCTCGGAGCAGTCGTGTAATGAGCATTAGGTCGGAGGGAAGGCTATCCTTTTCTCCTGTCTGAAATTTCCTGTCTATTTGATAGATATATTCATCAGTGTTGGCAGAAAAAACTCCCATTATTTCCGCTTCGGTTAAGGTTTCCTGAACTTCAATGCCAGGAATGGAGGAAAGCAGCACTTCTCCTTGGGATGAGAGCACGGCAGCGTCTACGGATTGGGGCAACTGGGCAATAAAGTCCCTGATTTGGTTCCATTCCTCTTTGTTGGAATCAATTCCTTCTCGTTGGGAAATGCTTTCCCAGGAAGGAATAAAAATATGTGAAGGGGAACGGAACCAGCTAGAAAGCACCAAGGCTCCCAGCATAAAGACAGGAACAAGAAAAAGGGCAATCAGCAGCAGGATAAACTGAG
>JAGCMR010000062.1 GCA_017646305.1 Spirochaetaceae bacterium | reverse complement strand
TCCTTATGCAAGGTGTGCTTGCGATCAAAGGGACAATACTTATTCAATTCCAGCTTACCCTGGATATTTTTTCTATTCTTATAGGTTGTGTAATTCTTTCGCTTGCACTCGCTGCACTGCAAGGCGATAATTTAGACAGCTGTCTTTTTATTGCTAGCCATTTTGCTACTCCTATGATAAAATACCGGCAAAACCGCCGATGCAATTAGAGCCTCCGAGCGGGATCGAACCGCTGACCTCAACCTTACCATGGTTGCGCTCTGCCGACTGAGCTACAGAGGCAAGACTATCAAATTAATAGGTTTCAAAACTATACATACAAATTTTCTCTTTGTCAATAGAATAAAAAGGAAAAAACCTCTTTTTTTGAACGAAATAAACTAAAAAAAATCCTGTATCACTCAGAAGACAGAGCAGCTACGGGATCCAACTTGGCAGCACGGGAGGCGGGGCTCAGACCAAAGAAGATTCCGATTCCAGCGGAAAATACGAAGGCCAAGATACAAGCTCCCCACTGAATGGCAAAGCTATTTCCCATAACCTTTGCAGCAACGGCACTAATGGCAATACCAACCACAATACCCACGGTGCCTCCTAGCACGGTAATTAAGGCTGATTCAATCAAAAACTGAAGGCGAATGACATTAGGACTTGCTCCCAGGGCTTTTCGTATGCCGATTTCTCGTCGCCGCTCTGTAACGGTAACAATCATAATATTCATAATACCGATTCCACCTACTAGCAAGGAAATAGCTGCAATGCCAGAAAGGATAAGGCTAATGCTTCCCGTAAGCTGCTGATATTCTTCTAGCATAGCCTGCATGGAGCTTACGGAGGCGGCGTACTGGGAACCAGAAATAAAGGTGATATATTCCTTGATATGCTGCGACACCACAGGAGCTTTATCTTGATGGGTACATTGTACGATGATGGTGGAGGCCTGTGCAGAGGGCATAATCTTCTTGGAATAAAAACCTCGGGGAATCAGCACCATAGAATCAGTGGGATTCATGGAGTTTCCAGAGGAAAGGACTCCTGCCACACGAAAGTTGAAGGTGGCATTTCCAGCTACAACAGTTACCGTTTGCCCAATAGGATCTTCAACTTCAAATAATCCTTCTGCAATTTCTGTACCGATAAGCAGTCGCTGCTGTCCCGTTACATTGTCGGATATGGAAAAATCACTTCCTTTGGAGAGACTAAGGCCATTTACTTGGAGATATCCTGGCTCCACGGCAATAGCACTGGCAGTGACGGCGGTTTCTCCTCGACTTACGGTCATACTCAGGGTGTTGGTATAATGAATGGACTTAATATTTTCCACGGCATCAAAGAGTTTTTCTCGGAAGGTTTCGTTAAAGATGACAGAGGCATTTCGTCGTCGTTGCATGAATCCTTCTGAAATCTCTACTAAATCAAGACCAGCAGAGGAAAAACTATCTTCCACTGTTTTTGTGGCACTTTCGCTAAGGGAGGTAATAACAATGACGGAAGCTACACCGATGATAATACCCAAAAGCGAGAGGAAGCTACGAATTTTGTTTCTGCGGAAATTTCTAAGAGCAAAAATTAAGTCGTCAAACATGGGAACCTCCAAACTCAAGGGGACTTCCGTCTTGTAGAATTTTTCCGTCTAAGATGGAGATTTGACGAGGAGCTTGGGCACCGATTTTTTGGTCATGGGTAACGATGATAACAGTGGTTCCTTGGCTATTGATGCGAGAAAAAAGCTCCAGCACTCGATGGCCAGTTTCTGAGTCTAAGGCCCCAGTGGGTTCGTCTGCAAGAATGATTTGCGGGCAAGTAACAGTGGCTCGAGCAATAGCTGCCCGCTGCTTTTGACCGCCAGAAAGCTCGGAAGGCAGGTGATGAAGTCTATCCTGCAAGCCCATATCCACTAGGACTTCTTCTGCTCGCCGCTTACCTTCCCTTCGATCCACACCTTGGTACCGCAAAGGAAGCATTACGTTTTCCAAGACACTCATGGAGGGTAGGAGAAAATATTGCTGGAACACAAAGCCAACGGTTTTGTTCCGAAGATAGGCCAATTCCTTTTCGCTCATGGAGGCAGTGTTTTTACCGCCAATTTCCACCAAACCCTTGGTAGGACGATCAAGACAGCCAATCATGTTCATGAGGGTGGATTTGCCAGAGCCAGACGGCCCCATAATGGTGATGTATTCACCCTGCCGTACCTGAAAAGAAACTCCACGAAGGGCTTTGACGTGAACATCGGCCACCTGATATTCCTTGGTGACACCTTCCATACGAATACAGATTTCCCCTTGTTGAATGTTCTTTCTAGCGTCCACCAGGACCTCCAGCAGGTGGCATTCCTTCCATACCAGGCATACCAAATCCCCCAAAACTAGAATTTCCTTCTTGTCCTTGAGAGTTGCTTCCTGCCTTAAAATTGCCGGGACGAGTACCAGATATTTGAGGAGTAGACTGTGGTTTTAACAGAGCATTTTCCGGAATTTCTCCTTGCACTACCTTGAAATAGGTTCGGTCGTAGGGAATGGCTACAATTTCGATTTGCTTTTTAGAACCATCATGTTGATACACCTCTACGTAGGATATTTTGTCAGCAGAAAAACCTATAGCTTCCCGCTGAATCAAGGTGAGATTTTCTGGTGAACTGATTTCAATTTCTCCGGTAAAGGAATAATTGGGCAGAATGATTTCTGGTGGATTGTAAATGCGAATTTCCACCTTTACGATGGAAGCGCCACGATTGGTAACGCTCCCCACCGCTGGATAGGAAACTACTTCACCTTGGATTTTTTCGTCACCGTAGGCTGGGAAGGTACAAAAAACCTTTTGTCCAGACTGGAGCTTAGGAGCGTCAGCTTCCACCACTTCCACGTAGGATTTTAGATAATCTCGCTGAATAAGGGTTCCCACAGAATCCTTTGCTTCAAGATAATCTCCCACTGCAGCAGTGAAATCAGCTACAACACCGTCAAAATTCGCCTTGATTTTTCTATCTTCTAGCTTTTTTTCCAAGGTTTTTCGCTGATATGCCATTAATTCCAGTTCTTTTGGACTGCCGTTAATCTGCTTTTGAGCCGTGTCATAATCGTGCTTGGCAAGATTATATTCCTGTTCACTCTTGTCCAGCTCCATCAACACATCGCCCTTTTTAACTCGATCTCCCACCTTAACGT
>JAGCMR010000061.1 GCA_017646305.1 Spirochaetaceae bacterium | reverse complement strand
ATATACTGCATCGGCACCTTCACCGATGGCGGCATCCAATGCTTCAACATTGCCTGCCGGTGCTAATAATTCTGCCATAATGCAAGAAGTATAGCACAAATGTCAATAAATGGTAAAGAATGCAAACAATAACAGAGAGATGATTTACCTAAGAATATACAAATCCTTTGTAGGTCTTATTTATTAGAGGTTGTTAAATAAGACATAAATTGAGAAAGAAAATCCTTCTTTAAAACATCCTCTAGGGTACGATAGGCTCGTTGTACCGCCTCTGAATAGGAGACGTGGGCTTCTCGACCATTCTTAGAATAGGGGAAAAGTAGCTTACCAGAGGCTTTTTCCAACAAATCCACGTCCAGGACAAAGCGAGCATATTCATACTTAGTATCAAATTGCAACTCATTCATCGTTACCTTTCCACGAAACAGATAGGCAGCAGTTGCATCGGAGGGCTCAGCAACCTTTAAGCCTAAGTCAGCCAAGATAGTTTCGAGAACAGCAGAAATTCTTCCGTTAGAATCACCTTCAATATCCACCGCCACCACAATATTTTCCTTCTGGCGAGTAGCCAAGACCTCCACTGCACGGGCAGATCCATATTCTAAGGTAACAAAGCGATACATAGTGGAGTTAATTCCTGCCAAAGTATCTAAGTATGCTTGATTTTCCCATGCTGTCTGAACAGCATTTTGGAGTGCAGACAGGGCAGCGAAGGTACCTTTATTACTGTTGGCAAATACAATCTCACTTTCTACGATAGCAGCTAAATCAGAAATCTTTTGGCGATAGAAATTTCCCGCTTCCTGACGATTCAAGAGAGCTAAGGTATACACTGTACCGTTTTTTGCAATCCAAGTCTGGGGAAAGGTAACTCCAGGAATCTCCTTGATTGTAGAAGTTGCAATTACCGTACCTGAATAATCATAGTTCGTGTTGTAACCAGTACTTTCATTTCCTGCAAAGGTTTTATTGCTTTCTGTGGTAGCCACAACATTTTGCTGAATACTTCTGGCTAACAGAGAAAGAGCATCATTTTCCGCCTCTTTTTTATCATCGCCACTACCTACTGCCACCAAATATTCATTTGAATTATAGGCTGATTCAGGAGCAGTTACCCATTCAGGAGCCGCACTTGAAGCAGAGGCACAACCCAATAAGATGCTTACCAGCAAAACACAAATAAATCCACCAAATAATTTCATCTTAGACATATAGCCTCCACTAAATTCACTCCCCTCGTGGTAACAGTAATATTCTTTTGCTCTGAAGCCACTAAAGCTCCAGTAGCATTTTTATATTCGATATTCAAAATATAATTTCCTGGATCAAGATTCATTCCTGAAACCCAAGCCAAGGATGGTAGATAACGAGCAACACGAACATCAGCACGTTCCGTACTTTCCGTTGTCACCACAGAAGCTAATTCTAACACAGAAAACAGTAATCCTATCCCAGAATCTGATGCCTCATCAGCCAAGGCTCCCCATACCGTAGAGGTAGATAATTTTCCAATAGATCGAAGAATAGCCCGTAAATAAATTAAGGTTTTATGCTGCTCAAAGGTATCTATGGCAATATTGCTAATACTCTCTAGAGGCTCCAAGGAGACAGTAGCCACAGCTGATGGATACTGAGTTGCGTTTCCCTCTAAAATTTCCCCTGCAGGAATAGCAGTCACCTGAATGGAGCTAACCACACTACTTTGTTGCCTCATTTCAGGAAAGGCAATTTTGTAATAAAAGCCACCAATATCAGAATAAAGCCTTAAGACTGATTCTTCCTTAAGGGGAGATTTACCAGTAAAGGCAATGATGTTTACACGACCCTGTCCAGAAGGAATTTCCAGTTCCTGCTGTAAAGAAGCAGGTTTAGGAAAATTGTATAATACAGGTTGGCTTACAAAGGCCGAATCAAGATACTTCAGGTCAATACGTGCAGAATCAAGCTGACCACGGCTACGGTACAAAATCATACTGAGATAACGTGCCAGAGCAGAATTGTGAAAATTCATTTTTGGCACAGTAACCTGCTCTCCTCCATTGGAGGAATTTTCTTGATTAGCAGCAGCAATCTTATCACTATATTTTTCAGAGGCAGCCTTAAGCTTGTTGTCAAAACGACGAATTTCTACAAAGGCATCCTCCATATTTCCAAGATGAATATAATTCAATGCCATGAAGATATTAATATAAATATCCTCGAATACCTCTCCATCATAATCCACCACAGTATCGTTTACTAAAAAGGCGGAAATGGACTGGCTAATACTTTTTGCATAATATTCTTCTATTTTTCTCTCTGCCAGAGTCAATTCTTGATTAGAACGCTGATATTCACCAGCATAGTGAGAGAGAATACCGAGGTCTAAACTTTGAAGTACTTTGTCGTGGGAACTATAAATTTTATCACTGTCAGCAGTTACCACCTGATAGGCAGCCTCGTACTCCCCTGTATCAAGAGATTGATCTACTGCGGTAAAATTATAGTCACCCATGGTGGAACAGGAAACAAAAATTATTCCTGCCACCACAGGTAACCATAGGAACATCCTAACCATTACAGCCTTGTTTTTGACTTAGTAATAACCTTCTTGATTTCGGAATTCTCACCGAGCCAAAGCTTTCTATTGGATTCAATGTCAATCAATTCGGCATAGACCCAGTAGGTTCGAGTAGTAGTATTGTCCATCTGATCCACCATGGTTTTGACGGAACCAATAAGCATGAAATCTGCACCAGTTTCATTAGCAAGGCGTTTGGCTGTTTCCTCACTAGCCCAAGCCTGCTGCTCCTCCCGCTCTTGGCGAATCTCACCACGCTCAGAAGAACTGGCTACAAAGTCAACCTTTCCACTGTTAATGAGGGCTGTCTCAAATTTTTTTGTGAGGATTGAGGTATCAATATGCTCATCACTGTCATTACGGAAAGTACCAATAATCACTACTGGCAACCCATTGTTGTTGCGAATGTAGTTTGTGATGGCAGGAGCATTTACACAGTCAGCAATAAGAGAATCTGCTACAATACGAACATCGGTATCATTCCAATATCCACTCAAATCCATCACAGTATCTGGACTTACTCGTTCCACCTTAGTGGAGCGACACCCAGCCAGCACCACAAGAAAAAGCACCAATACAATGCCAGTAAAAAAATACTTGCTCTTCATATTTTCCTCCAAAACCAGTTTACAATAATTCCTTTTAATCAAGAAACTCATTTTAGGCTTGCATCATGAGGTAAGCCATTACCTGAGAATCATGTACAAGGTTTTCGATAATAGTGTACTCGTTGGGCTGGTGAGCAGTTTCATCCATGCGACTCCAAACCACTGCTTGATAACCAGCCTGTCGCAGATAAGCTCCTACAGTACCACCACCAATACCAATAGGACGAGCTTCCACACCGCTAATAGCCTTGACAGCCTCTGCTAAACGACGAGCTACAGGGGCATCTGCGGGAGTGGCAGGTGATTCCACAGCCTGAGGTTCAGTATACTGTACCTGTACACCATACTTTTCTTCAACCTCAGCCACACAACGGTTTACTTCCTTTCGTACTTGATCCAATGTGTAGCAGGGCAGAATACGACAGTCCATACAGAACACATCTTCACCTGGAATGGTGTTGATATTGGGCACGTTAACTTCTTTTTTTGTAGGCTGGAAGGTGGAATAAGGGGGCTCAAAAAGCTCATCCCGCTGATTAAATACCTGTTCCAGATTATTCAATCGTAAAGCCAAGTCACAACCAGCCAAGGCAGCATTGATTCCCTCATCAGGGCGGCTTCCATGGGTCTGCTTGCCACTTACCACAACACGCATCCACAAAAGATTTTTCTCTGCCACCTCGATGGTGGAGCCCAGGTTATCGCCACCGTCAGGAATCACGATGATGTCGTTGGGACGGAACAACTGGTGTTGAGCCAGCAAGTACTTGATGCCGTACTCAGAGCCAACCTCTTCATCAGCTACAAAAAGTAGCTTTACGGTGTGAGGAGGAGTCACCTTATTCTTGATAAGAGCCAAGGCAGCAAAGGTTCCTGCTACCAAGCCCTGCTGATTGTCTTCTACACCACGACCGTAGAGGCGACCGTCCTTTTCTACCACCTTCCAAGGGTCAGTGTTCCAGAGGCTAATTTCTCCCACGGGAACGACGTCGGTGTGGGCCATAATCCAAATGCGGGGAGCGGAGGAATCAGCATCATCAGCACCAGTAATGGTAGCAACTAGATTGGGACGAATACCGCTTTCTACTCGACTGTCGGGGGCATCGAATCGCTCCAGCTGAGTAATGCCCTGCTCCTTGAGCCAAGCTTCCAGAGCAAGCACCTTCTTCAATTCACCTTCACCACCACTTTCTGGTGCTAAGGCGGGATGTGAAGTTAGTAAAGTTTCCAAGGCAATCATGCCAGCAGTATTTCCTGCAATCCATTCCTTTAGAACAGAAAAATCCATCTTATTTTTTCTCCTGATGTTTACAGTAAGCACCCCAAGTAGATGAAACTAATGTGTCTACATCGGAATGGGTTGCTGACCAATTTAAGGTTTCACGAGCGAAGGCAGAGGTGGCATAGAGGCATGCGGGGTCTCCTGCACGGCGACCAACAAAGTCTGCAGGAATTTCCTTTCCTGTAATGCGACGAGCTGCTTCTAACATCTCCTTTACAGTAACACCTGTCTCACTACCAAGGTTAACCTTGAGGCTTGTTTTGTTAGTAGAAATATATTCCAGAGCCTTTACATGGGCAATAGCCAGGTCTGTAACGTGAACGTAGTCACGGATACAAGTACCATCACGGGTGTCGTAGTCGGTACCGAATTCCTGCAGCTTCTGGCGCATTCCACTGGCAACCTCCATAATTACAGGCAACAGGTTGGCAGGATTCTGCTCCAATCCACAGGGGAAGCCGTCAGGATCATAGCCAGCAGCATTGAAATAGCGAAGAGCAGCAAACTTCAGTCCCTTCAACTGGTCGTACCAATCCATGAATCGCTCGATTTCTAGCTTGGTAAAGCCGTAATAGTTTTCGGGGTTCTTGGGATGATCCTCGTTAATTGGAAGATACTGAGGCTCACCGAAAACTGCTGCAGAGGAGGAAAATACCATGTGGAGGCATCCATGCTTTACTGCTGCATTCATAAGGTT
>JAGCMR010000007.1 GCA_017646305.1 Spirochaetaceae bacterium | reverse complement strand
TGCTCAACAATTTCTACCAAATTTCGCTCAGGGTTAATTCCTGTGAGACGGAGGCTGCTTTTTTCAAATTCCTCTCGATATTTGTTGTTGAACTCATATCGGTGGCGGTGGCGCTCCCATATATTTGTACTACCATAGGCTACTGCTGCCAAGCTTCCTTCTGTAAGGGCACACTGGTATTTACCAAGACGCAGGGTTCCACCTAAAATGGCTCCGTTCTGGTCGCTCATGAGATCGATAACAGGGTAGGCTGTATCCTTATCCATTTCGCTGGAATTAGCTCCAGCCATACCAAGCACATTGCGGGCAAATTCAATTACTTGAATCTGCATACCAAGACAAATACCAAAATAAGGTACCTTGTGGGTTCGTGCATATTGGGCTGCCTGAATCATTCCCTCAATACCACGGACTCCAAAACCACCAGGTACTATAATTCCATGGGCATCTTTTAACCGCTGGGCTGTAGCCTCTGGATTGGTACATTCCTCTGCATCAACCCAATCGATGTCTACCGCTACGTTGGCAGCAATTCCACCGTGAATCAAGGATTCCACCACAGAAAGGTAGGCATCATGAAGCTCGATGTATTTTCCTACCAAGGCAATGCGAATAGTTTTTACAGGATTATAGAATCGGTCCACCATGGCAGCCCAATCCTGGAGCTGAGAAGCCTTGTCCTCCAAACCTAAAACACGACATACGGCATTTCCCAATCCTTCCTGTTCCATCATAAGGGGAACTTCATAAATAGATTTTGCGTTTAAGTTCTGGATAATGCAATCGGTGGAAACGTTGCAGAAAAGAGCCAGTTTTTCTCGTGTACCTGGATCCACAGGAATTTCACTGCGGAGCATAATAATATCAGGCTGAATTCCAAGACCCTGCAAATCTTGTACTGAGTGCTGGGTTGGCTTTGACTTAAGCTCCTGGGCTTTTTTCATGTAGGGAAGCAAGGTAAGGTGGATATAGGCACAATTTTCCACTCCTACCTCGTATTTAATCTGGCGAATAGCCTCGATAAAGGGCAGGGATTCAATGTCTCCCACAGTACCGCCAATTTCTGTGATGATAACGTCTGCACCAGTTTCCTCTGCAGCCAACATCATTCTGCGACGAATCTCATCGGTAACATTAGGAATAACCTGAACGGTACCTCCATTAAAGCCACCTTCCCGCTCCTTGTTCAGGATGGAAAGATAGACTCTACCAGCAGTGGTGTTGCTGCTTTGGGAAAGGTTTACGTCGGTAAATCTTTCGTAGTGGCCCAAGTCCAAGTCGGTCTCGGCACCGTCATCTGTGACAAAAACCTCTCCGTGCTGGTAGGGATTCATGGTTCCTGGGTCAATATTGAGATATGGATCAAATTTCTGATTAACAACACTCAATCCACGGCTTTTCAAAATGAGCCCCAAGGAGGCGGCTGCAATGCCCTTTCCTAAAGATGAAACAACTCCGCCAGTAATAAAGATATATTTTGTCATGAGACACTCCGCATATAGGTATGAGCTAGTATATCAGAAAAAGCCATGGTATCGCAAGGACACTGCTGTCTCGGTATGAAAAGGAAAAGCCACAGTCCTTTGAAAAATCCGCCAACCTTTCTGTATTCCTACGTTGTACAGCAAAATCAAATTCTTGTGGCATTTGTAGTTATTCTGCCCTTGGCAATATTGTTCAAAATTATGTGGTGAACTGAGACATAATCTTTGCAAGCTCGGAGAGTACCGTCTGGTTTCTAGATAGCTCCTCATTAGTCACATGGAGGGCACTAGTAACATCTGTGGCACTATTGGACATCTTGTTCATGGAATCGGTGATTTGGCCAGTAATTTCTACCAACTTGTGCATCTCTAAGTCAATCTCCTTGCTTCCCTGAAGGACAGCACCAGAACTGTCGCTGACGGAGAAGGTGATTTCATGAATGGTGCGCATGGCATCCAGTACTTGGCCACTTCCTGCAGTCTGTTCCTCCATGGCTCGCATAATGACCTCTTCTTGTCGTTGCACTGACTGGGCAAAATCAAAGATGGTAGTAAAGTGTTGCTCAACCTGCTGGGTGTTTTCAGACACGATATTGATGGTACCTCCAAGCTCCTTTAGTCTATTTGTAATGGTAAGGCTCTGGGAGCTGGAGTCTTCTGCCAGCTTTCTAATCTCATCGGCAACAACAGCAAAGCCTCTTCCTGCATCTCCAGCATGAGCAGCCTCAATGGCAGCATTCATGGCCAACATATTTGTTTGCTCGGCGATGTGCTTGATAATTTCGCTGGCTTCCATCAAGCCCTCTGACTCCTGATAAATCTGCCGAGCTGATGCCACTGCTGTCTCAACGGTTTTTTGCCCTTCGCTAGCGGCATTGCACAACTGATGTACTGACTGAGTGTTTCTTCGTAGGATTTCTGACACAGAGTTGATATTAGCTACCATTTCCTCTATGGATGCGGATGCTTCTGTGACGCTGGAAGCCAATGTTTGAATTCCGTTATTTTGCTCATTAATGAGATTTGTTATCTTGTTTACAGAAGCTTGTGTTTGCTCAATGCCTGCTACTTGGTTAATCATCTCGTTTTTCACATCAGAGATAGAACCAAGGACGGAAGAAACCGTACCGTTGGAGGCATCCACCTTCCCAACCAGCAGATTCATTGAGTTGTTACAGCTGTCAACACTTTCACACACAATTCTGACAACTTGGCTATCCTTGGTGACAAAGGCATTAATGTCGTTTGCTAGAAGTCCGAATTCATCTCGAGATTGTACTCGTACATGGCCCTTGTCAAAGTTACTCTGGGAAACCTGATTCATAGCATAACTGATGGCCTTGACTCGATAGGATACAGCTCTCATCAGCAGGTAAAAGTCTAGTAGTCCCAAAGACATACTGCAGATAGACAGAGGAATAAGTTTGCTCAGGTCAAAGACAATTCCGCTGGGACTGTTGAAATTCACCAAGGGAGCACAAACAACCAACACTGCACCCAAACAAACAAAGAATCCCACCAGAGAACTTCTTAATACTAAGGACATAGAAGTGTCTTCTGAAGTGAGGGGAAGGTGATGAATGGAATCCTCAAAAATTTGGATGAACTTGATGTATGTGGCCAAGGATACAAAGCAACAGGCTCCGAAAGACTGCATTACAATGACAAGATTGTTCACATCCTCCATTGGCATAGCCAACAAAATAGGGAAGAAGCTCATGACCACTGCAAGATAGATAGATACCTTTGTAAAAAACAATGCTGATCTATTGGCTTTGTGGCAACTTTCAACCGAACCATCGTATTGGTTAATTATCTGTGTCGTCCGACTACTCATCAAAGAGGGAATGATTACGGCAAGAACCAAGTAAACCAAAAAAATGGGATTAAAGAAGAACACTCCAAGCTTCTCCTTTGGAATGGTTCCTGTGAGCAAAACTTCAAAGATGAAAAAACCAATGGGGCTGAAGTAAATCAGATAGTTATAAATTATAGCCTGAATTGGAATCTTATATCTGTTATCCATAAAAAACTCCTCTCTTTTCATACTATCTCATCGGTGTTTTGTGACAGATTCTTGCGTATTTCCCAAAAAAAGATGGATGCATGATTTTTTAACATTCTCTTGCTAGTATAGCAGTGTTTGACAAAAATTCAATGTCTTTGCAGGAAAAATTGTGGACTATTTTGATGATTTTTTCCCGATTTAGTGTTTTATTATTAATTTGTAGAAAACTTGAAAATTCACTGTGATTTATGTATATTGATGAAGATAGCATTTTGATTGGATACCCCTGTGTTATGGAGGGGTCTGCCTGAATTGGGCAGAGAATGAGGAGCAATAATGATTTATTTAGATTCAGAAGATGAAAAGGACCCAAAGACTCAGGAGTCTACCTCCGAGGTGATGAATACAAAATTCCTTAAGACACGGCAGATTCTTTTGTCTGGAGAGGTAAACAAGGCTCTGGCAGAAAAGATTGTTCGACAGCTTTTGGTGATGGAGGCTGATTCAGATGAGCCCATCCGCATTTATATTGATTCTCCTGGTGGTGATGTAGACGCTGGGTATGCCATTTTTGATATGATTCGTTTTGTAAAGGCTCCCGTGTACTGCATCGGTATGGGCTTGGTAGCCAGTGCTGGTGCTTTGATTTTGCTGGCAGCAGACAAATCTCGCCGTATT
>JAGCMR010000006.1 GCA_017646305.1 Spirochaetaceae bacterium | reverse complement strand
TTTCTACCTCTGTAAGCTGGCGAACATGCTTGTCCACCTCGTGGAACTTAAAGGTGTCATCCTCTCCTGCACCGGAGATAATCAATGGGGTTCGAGCTTCATCGATTAAGATGGAGTCAATTTCGTCCACAATACAGAAGGCAAAGTCACGTTGTACCTTCTGGCTGGAATCAATCTGCATGTTGTCTCGCAGGTAGTCAAAGCCCAGCTCGTTGTTAGTACCGTAGGTAATATCACAGTTATAAGAAATTTTTCTGGCATTATTGTCCATACCAGAAACAATGGAGCCAACGGTAACACCAAGATAGGTGTACACTGGCCGCATCCAGTCGGCGTCACGCTGGGCTAGGTAGTCGTTTACTGTTACCACGTGGACACCACGGCCAGTTAAGCTGTTGAGGTAGGCGGCTGCCACAGACATAAGGGTTTTTCCCTCACCAGTTTTCATTTCAACAATGCGGCCAGAATTCAGCACAATGGAACCCATCAGCTGCACGTCATAGGCTCGCTCTCCCAATACACGGTTGGCAGCTTCTCGTGCTAGGGCAAAGGCTTCTGGTAGAATGGCATCCAAGGTTTCTCCATTGGCCAATCGTTCCTTGAATTTTTGGGTCTGCTGGGGAAATTCTTCGGCACTCAATCCCTGAGCCCAAGATTCCTTGTTGTTTATCTGTTCAACAATAGGTAAAAGCTGTTTTACATCTCGGTCCCTCTTGGAACCAAAGAAAAAGGTCAATACTGAATCAAGCATATCTATAATTTACTATATTATTAGCTTGTGTGACAAGGGCGGGAAGATTAATATGCTTGTAAGCTGATGTCGTTGTAAAAGTATTGACATAAAATAGGTAGTGCACTAGGCTTGATTTTCTTCATAATTCCATAAAACAATTTTAAGGAGATAGGTATGGCTTGGAGTGAAGAAAAGAAAAATGAAACTAGGGAAAAAATCAGTCCTGGAGCAATGGTTAAAAATGGTAATGGAAAGTATGGCTTTCTTTGTACCTCTGATGCTGGAATAAAAATTCTTGGGGTGCAACCAAGCGGATTTTTAGCAGTTCCCTCAGATGAGATTGTTGCAACATTTTCTGATGTAGAAGAGCTAATTGCCGCTGGGTGGGTGATTGACTAGAGTATGTGATACAGGAAAGGGGAGTTCTTTATCCAAGTTCCTTCCTAATCCCCGTCTTGACACTGCTTGTCTGCCCCTTTATTCTACTAGAATGAATAAGTGCATGAGTATTCAAAAGCTCCTAAGAATTGTAATAGGTGGTATTCTTACCATACTCTTTTTTTCTTGTACTGAATCTAGCGGTATTATTAGCTTAGATGAAAATGAGCTTTTTTCCCTAAAGTACGGTAATTTTGAGGATCAATTAAATCTATTTAGTCTGGCAAGTCGTTCACCTGTGCGTACTTCCTTAGCTATGAGGGATGGTTTCTTTTATGTTGCTAATGGTGAAGCTCAGAAGGTTCTAGAGTTTAATTCCTATGGAGACCTGTTAAGTATTTATTACAATGGAGAAGGAAATCCCACACCCAGCTTTGCTGATGCCACAGATTCTGAAATTGTTTCTTCTACGAGAAAGGCTGTGGAGTATCCCTTTAACTCTTTGGGAGCCATTGCCGCAGACTCTCGCAAATACATCTACGTAGTAGACCAGCTTCCTCCAGAGCGCTACGAGCAGGATGTGGAAAACCGCCTCCTTCTCAGTCAGATTGTCCTTCGCTTTGCCAGTGACGGCACCTTTATCGACTATATCGGTCAACGGGGCCCTGGTGGTATGCCATTTCCTTATATTAAAAATATTTACACAACTTACAACAATGAGCTGGTGGTAATATGCCAGGTGAACGACGGCATGGTGGTGTATTGGTTTGACACAACAGGGTATCTTCGCAGTACCATTCCTTTCAAAGTAGACCAGCTTCCCAATGTTTTAGAGGGAGAAACCACTAACGAGGTATACATTTCCTTGGAAAATATTGTGCCCTCTTATACAGAAGAAAAGCTCTTTGTAAAGGTAGATTATTACACCAGCTCTATTGATGAGGCTTCTAACGTAGAGTCTGGTATCGATTATACGAGTTCAATGCTTTTTCCGCTGGACATTAATACAGGTGTTTATGGAGAGCCCTTTTCCATTCCTGCCTACGAACAGGAGGTTACTGATGGATTTTCTCGCTTGGTTTACAACCTTGCCTATGATTTTCTTGGTGTAACTGATTCTGGTTGGCTTTTCTTTATTATTGCAGATGATAGTGGCTATAGTATTCAGATGGTACAGGAAAACGGAGATACCGTACTTCGCCGTCATCTGGATATGGATCATCGCTCTACCTTGTACCATTCCATTTCTCTTTCTCCAGAAGGAATTATTTCCATGTTGCTAGCAGAAGAGGAAGAGGCAAGAGTTCTGTGGTGGAGAACAGATAGCTTGATTGATGCAATTCTTAAGGGGTAAGAATGAAGCTTGGCGGCGATATAGAAGGATATGGTGAGGACGAAGAAAAAATTGTCTATCACTATGGAAAGCCTGGAGAACGGCTTAAAAATGCTGATGAAATAGTAAAGCAATATTATGCAGGAGAGGGGCCTCAGGCTCCCAAGGGAATTTTTCAGTCCTTGGTGCAAACGCCATCTTCCCGTCTCATTCTCATTGTTATACTAGCCATGATGGCTATTGTGGTTTTGTCTAGCATTATGGACCGAGGAGCAAAGGTTTCTACAGTAGCTTTAGTTCCTATGGAGCTTTCATCCTTTTCCTTTGAGGATACTGTCTACATAAGTTTACAGCTTAAGGAAAATTCTAGGATAGATTTTTCTGAGCATCCCTTTGTTTCCTGTAATTTTCTCCTGTATACTACTGACCAACAGGTAATTTATCAGGAAACAGTGGAAACTTTTTACACTGGTAAGGAAGCTTTCTTACGGACAACATTTGGAGATTATGATATATTGTATGTAGAGGCAGTGGTTACCGTAGGGAATGAGACACAGATTCTCCGTTCGGATATCACTCGTAGTTAAAGGGGCGGTTATATGTTGCAGTTTTATTTTTTATCGATTTTGTTAAACCTTGTTACTGGACTGGTGCTTTTTTGTGAAAAAGATCAGGTTCAGGATGATCTTCTTGATGGGGAGTTTTCCTTTTCAGAGGATGGTGCAGAAGGTGGGGCTTCAGGTAATCCCATTTTAGGCTTTATGGAAAGTAAGAATTTTAAGCTGGTACTGGGAGTTCTGGGCGTTCTGGTAGGCTTGCTAAAGCTTCTTTCTGTTGTACAAAACGATGTGCCTGTTATTGGCGACCTTTTTCCTGCAGTGGCTGGTTTGATGGGGGGCTTCTGTGTTCTTCTTCAATTTTACATGGAAACTAATTCTATTAATTATGCTCCTAATGGTCTTTTGCAGATGATTTTTGTAGAAAATCGTCGTACCATTGGAATTTGTTGTTTAGTGGTGGCCACCCTCCACTTTGTGTTCCCCAAGGTTTTGTTCCTGTAAGCCATGAAGCGTTCCGTTGCTTGTATACTATTTCAGGAAGGAAAGGTTCTGGTAGGACGCCGTATTCCCGGTGGCCAGATGGGGGAGCGGTGGGAATTCCCTGGTGGCAAGGTGGAAAATGGTGAGTCTGCTGAAGTTGCTATTTGCCGTGAATTTGACGAGGAATTTTCTGTTCCTGTAACTGTTGGACAAAAGATTGCCCAAGCAGTGTTCCAGTACAATGGAAAGGATATTCAGCTGGAAGGCTATGAAATCTTTCTTGCTACAGACACTCCCCAGTGGATTTTGACGGAGCATACGGAAATACGTTGGGTCACGTTTGATGAAATAAAGCTTCTTCATTTTGTGGATTCGGATTTGTTGATTTATCCTCAAGTTGTGGAATACTTTTCCAAAAAGGGATGTATTTAATGAAAAAAAAATCCAAATCAGCAGGATGGAGTTTTTCTGTTGTCAGAACTCCTTGGTTCGGTTGTTTTTTTCTCCTTCTTTGTACCTTATTTTTCTGTAGCTTGACTCTTTCAGGCTGTTCTAAAAGAGCAGGTATTATAGATTTATCACAAGCACCCCTTCTGCCAGTAGATTCTCAGTGGGCGGTGGTAATCGATCCTTACGCTATTTATCGTAAGGAGCCCAATCTTTCTGCTACAGTGGCTGGTTATGGCAGACGTGGTGCGGTACAGGAAATTGTTGGTCAACGTATTGTAACAGTAGAAAAAAAACAAGTGATTTGGTATCAATTTTCATCTGGATGGCTTCCAGAAACAGCAATACAAGTATATTCCAATGAATTAAAGGCTCAATCTGCTGCTAATGAATTGGATGTAGATCGGGATTCATCCCGTTAAGGAGATTTTATGACAGCTATTCCCTGTACTGTGGCTTCTGGAGCCCTGCTTCCTTCCTACCAAACTGCTGGTGCTGCTGGTGCTGACCTTTGTGCCTGCTTAACCGAGTCCCTCGTTCTCTCTCCTGGTCAGTGGGCTTTAGTTCCTACTGGTCTTTCCTTTGCCATCCCTTCTGGCTATGAAATCCAGGTGCGGCCCCGTTCTGGCCTTGCTGCAAAGCATGGGGTTACGGTGCTGAATAGTCCTGGTACCATCGATAGTGATTATCGTGGAGAGGTAAAGGTGATTCTCATAAATCTTGGTTCTCAGGATTTTACTATTTCCCATGGAGACAGAATTGCCCAGATGGTGGTGGCTCCAGTGGTTCAGGCTCAATTCCTGGTGGTAGAATCCTTGTCTGCTACGGAACGGGGACAGGGAGGATTTGGTTCCACGGGAGTCTAAACCTTGGCATGAAGTTTCCAACTCTCTCACTTCAGTCAAATCGTCATGTTCTCATTGTCTATCTGGTAAAGGAGTTGTTGTTATACTTCCTTATTGCCTTCCTGTTTTTTTTCATGGTGTTCTTTGTAAATCAGATTTTGCTGATGGCAGAGGATATTTTGAAAAAGCGAGTTCCTGTAATGGATGTGGCACGTCTTATGAGCTATTCCTTGCCCTTTATTATAGCTCAGTCGGCTCCCTTTGCCACCTTGGTAGGTTTTTTGATGTGTCTTGGACGCATGATGACAGACAACGAGATTATGGTAATTCGAGCTAGTGGAAAGTCCTTTATGGTTATCCTGCTTCCAGTGCTGATGCTTGGTGGCATTATTTCCCTGCTGTCCTTCTTTGTAAATGACTACTTGTTGCCCTTGGGAACCATTTCTTATAATAAACTCTATAAAGAAATCTTATTTTCAGATCCTTCCATCGAGCTAGAGTCCAATTCAGTAAAACGAACAGAGGATACTATCTTGGTAATTGGTGAGGTAAAAGATACCTTTGTGTCGGATTTAGTTTTCTTTGACGTTGATGATCAGGGGCAAATCCGAGTCATTGTGTCGGGAGCTACGGAAATAAACAATGCTACAGAGCCTGGGATTTTGATGAACCTGAGTATGGATTCAGCTACAGTTTGTGCCTTTGATGCCTCTGAAATGAATCGCTATGATGTGCTGCAGTCTGGAAAAACAAGTATGAATGTTTTTGCTAGTTCATTTTTTTCTGATTCTTCTACTAACAATCCTCGGGAAATGACCTCCTTTGACTTGTTCAAGTTTATTCAACAGGTAAAGGATGATGGAGTAACATCCCCTCTGCAATTGAATATATACAAGCTGGAATTCCACAAGAAATTCTCCTTGCCCTTTGCATCCATTTTCTTTGCCCTGTTGGCCATGCCCCTTGCCATCTTGTTTGGAAAGCACAATGGACTTACGGTGGGGCTTATTATTGGAATCTTTCTCTGTGTAGCTTATTGGGCTGCCATGATTCTTGGTCAAACCTTTGGTATCAGGCAGGGACTCAGTGGCTTTTGGACCATGTGGCTTCCTGATTTTTTTGTGGGAGTGGCAGGTATTGTATTTTATCTTATGCTGGTGAAAAAATGAGATTTGTCATTTACTTATACCGTCGTTTTTTACCAGTTTTTTTTGGCTCCATCTTTTTCTTTGCACTGGTGCTAGTGCTGGTGGACTTACTCATGAACCTGTGGAGCTTTATTTCACAAGAGGTAGCTCCTGTGGATATTCTGCGGGTAATGGTCTTGTACATTCCAAAAACCTTGTCCTTTTCCCTGCCACTTTCCATCCTCTTTGCCGTGTCCTACACCCTCAGTGATCTCTATGCCAAAAACGAGCTTACCGCAATTTTTGCCTCTGGTGTTTCCCTCTTTCACTTTACCTTACCACTGTTGCTTTTATCCTTGGTTTTAAGCTTTGGACTTTTTGTCTTTGAAGACAGGGTGGTAGTCCCTACCTACGCAAAAAAAACTGAGCTACAGGACTCCTTGCTGAATAAAACCCAATCTCTCAATAATGACAGAATCGTTATCATTACCAAACAGGGACAAATCGTCTACAAGGCAGATTATTATAACGATTCTCAGCAGCAGCTTCTAGGACTGTTTGTGATTTTCCGTGATGAAAATATGGATCTTCAGAAAATCCTACGTTGTAATAATGCTGTCTGGAAAGAAACCTATTGGGAATGCTCCAATGCCATAGAATATGTGGTGGAGGGTGACTTTATGAACAGTACTCCTGCTTCCCAAGAAACCATGCACTTGCTAACGGAGCCTCCAGAAACCTTTAGAAATAATACCATCGATGTGGAAACCGTATCGGTGGCAGAGGCCAAGTCCTATATTGATCGGCTTCGTCGTGCTGGTCTTCCTGTGGCAGAGGCCACCTCCCAATATTACAAGAAATTTTCCTTTCCCTTCATTGTTTTTATTGTGGTGTTCCTGTCCATTGGTCTTTCTGGTAAGACAAGAAAAAATGTGTTGCTTATAAGTCTCGTTCTTTGTATTATGGCGGCAGTGCTTTTTTATGTAAGCCAGATGGTTACCATGCTCTTAGCTCAGTTTGGCTACATTTCGCCCTTTGTGGGAGCCTGGTTTCCCGTAATTTTATTTATTATCCTGAGTATTGTCCTTTTGAAATT
>JAGCMR010000060.1 GCA_017646305.1 Spirochaetaceae bacterium | reverse complement strand
TACTTCAAAGTGGCGGATTCCCAGATGGTGTACTAGCTTGTAGGCCATGTCAATGTCATGCTGCTGGCCACAGGGCATAAGTACTCCAATAACCCGCTCCTTTCCAAGAGCTTCTACACAGAGGGCTGCAACAACGGAGCTATCCTTTCCTCCAGAAATGCCAACAACGGCATTACAATCCTTGCCGTTTTCTTCAAAAAACTTACGAATCCATGCAACACAATCGTCTTTTATTTTTTGTGGATCAAACATCTACCTTCCTTCCTTTTTTTGCTGCTAATCCATGAGAATAGCATCAACAAAAATCCACCAGCAATCATCAGCAAACAAAGAATTTGCCCTGTGGAAATATTGAACCAAGAGGTATTCATGTAGGTGGGGGTTCCTGTCACAGCCTCGATTCGGTAGCCAAGGTCAGCATCTGGTTCACGAAAATATTCGATGAAAAACCGAAATAATCCGTAGCCAATGGTGTAAAGAGCTGTGGTAAAGCCTGTAAAAGGCTTGTGTTTTCTAAGGCTCCACAGGATAAATCCGAGAATAATTCCTTCAAATAGGGCTTCGTAAAGCTGGCTGGGGTGGCGGGGTAAATTGACTAGCTTTTGTCCTTCTTCAAGAACCATTCCTGCTTTTGTGGCAAATTCCTGTACCCAAGGAAGTGAGACTGAAAATTGCTGTGCTTGGGGAAAAACCATTCCCCAGGGCATGGTGGTAATGCGACCAAAAAGTTCTCCATTCAAGAAATTTCCCAAGCGACCAAAGGTGTAACCAAAGGCGACTGCAATGGACATAGCATCGACCCATTGCAAGATAGGGCGCTTTTTTTTCAGACACCAGACAATCATTCCTAAAAAACCACCAATAAAGCCTCCGTGGTAAGACATTCCTGCAAGACCAGTAAATTGTCCAGCTTCGTTAAAGGGCCAAAAGATCAACCAAGGCTTCTTCCAATACAATCCAGAGGTGTCGTATACCAAGGTGGAAAAAACTCTTGCTCCAATCAGCAAAAAGATAATGCCTGTAGCAATGAAGCTAAATAAATCATCTTCATTGGCAGTGTAGTCGGAAGTGTTTAATGCTCCTTCCTTCATAAGTCGCTTCAATACGAGGTAGGCTGTTCCAAAGGCAAAGATATACATCAAGCCATACCAACGAATAAGGCCAAGAACAGGAACACCAGGGAAAATTTCTGGATGAATCCAAGAGGGATAGTTCAAGTAAAGTGGCATGTGCAAAATCCTTTACAGTTTAAAACCCTGAGCGGCTGCCTTTAGCAGTTTAGACTTCAGTAGCTGATTTTCCTTGCGAAGCTGAGTTAAATCATATTGCTGAGACTTGATAATTTCTGTTAAGTCTCCAGTGGTAAGAGCCCCACTTCCCAGTAGATCTTCCACGTAAGACATCTTTGTTTCCAAATCTTCAGCAGCTTCTGCTTCTGCCTGTTCAAAGCTATCTGCAACACCATCAAAGGTAAGGGTTTGAGAAGCAATTACCTTGTCTGCAATGCGATAGATTGATTGAGCAAGGAGAGATTGAGGCTTGTAGATGATAATAGGTAGTCGAGATTCCAGCGCCTTGTCTTGCAGGCTGTCTCGATAGATAATACCAAGATGCTCCAGCTCCAGTCCAAGATATTCGTTGCAGGAACGACGGATTTTCAGGGACTTGTCTGCATCCCGTGGCTCATCAATCATATTAAGCACAAGACGTGGTCTAAATTGATTCATGCGATGCTTGAACAGGGCTGCACTTTGGGGATCAATGGCTGCTATATTTTCCACCAGCTTGGGAATGTAAAGTCGCTGCAGGGAGGTAGCATCTGATTTTAGCTGCTCCAAATAGTTGTAAGCCTTGGAATTTTTCTTAAAGGTGTTGTACATCATGCGGAATACAGCATTCTTCAAGAAAAGATATCCATTTAAAGTGGCAGTAACAGTGGGAGCTGTCACTACAATTCCCTGGGGAGAAAGAAGGAATAAATCCAAAATAGTAAGATGGGTTCCAGCTCCCAAGTCTAAAATCAAATAGTCTGCATCAAGCTTCTGGAGCTTTTTAATTAAGTCGTTCTTCTGGCTGATTTTCAAGGCAGTAAGTCCAGGAATTTCAGAGTCTCCAGGAATAAAACGTACGTTCTTGTATTCAGACTCCAGAATAATGTCCTCAAACTTTGCCTGTCCAGACAAATATGTTCCTATACCTTGCTTGGGAGCCTGATGGCCAATAACAAGGTGCAGGTTTGAGGCCCCTAAATCCAAGTCTGCCAGAATAACCTTTTTATCGGCCTGGCCGAGGGCAATGGCTAAGTTTGCTGAGATAAGGCTTTTGCCCACACCACCTTTACCACTGGCTACTGGAATTATCTGCATGAATTTCATCTCCCTGGTCTTGCTGTGATTCTTCTTCCTTATCTTTATCTAAAAGGAAGATTAATCCTAGTATAACATCTATCAGTAAAAATATCAGTAAAATTCCCATTCGTTTCAAGGAATAATAACCGGTAAGTTTAGCATGCTCAAAGGCAGGAACAAGGGCCACCTTCATAAAGGGAAAAAAGCCTGCAACAGAAAGAAATTTACTATAGGCATAGATTCTGCCGTAGACTTTTTTTTCTTCCTCTTGTTGTGCTTGGTAGATAAAAAAGACTAAAACTAAGGGAAGAATCAACAATGGGGCTGCCATATACCAAGAGGCAGGGAGCATATCAATGTTGAATTCTGGACGAAAGGTAAAGATAAAAAAGAGTCTCAAGATTTCATAACAAATGAACAGAAATCGTTTTAGAGGAATAGTTTCTTTCATATTAAAAAAGTGTACGGAAAGGAAGAATAATAGTCAAGGTAGACTAATTGATAGTAATGATGCTCCGTGGCGGCACCGATTCCGTTACCCAAGTATTACCACCGATAATGCTGCCTTTACCAATGACAGTATCGCCTCCAAGAATGGTTGCTCCTGCATAGATGGTAACATTATCCTCGATGGTGGGGTGACGCTTACAGCAGCGTTGCTCCTTGTGCACACTTAATGCTCCCAGGGTAACTCCTTGGTACAGCTTTACATTGTTGCCAATGATGGTGGTTTCACCCACAACCACACCAGTTCCGTGGTCAATAAAGAAGGCCTCGCCAATGGTGGCTCCTGGGTGAATGTCGATGCCAGTTTTACCGTGGATATATTCACTCATAATGCGAGGAATAATGGGAACACCGTTTTGGTGTAGCTCGTGGGCAATGCGGTGTACAGCGATGGCTTCGATTCCAGGGTAGGAAAGAATGATTTCCTCTGTGGAACCAGCGGCAGGATCACCCCTAAGGGCAGAATCAATATCCAGAATAATCTTTCTGCGAATTTCTGGAATTTGTTCAACTAAGGCGATGGCAGTTTTTTCCGCCAGCTTTGTACAAGCAGACTGCTCCAGTCCCCGCTGACGGCACAGGTACAGGGTTGCCTTTTTAATTTCTCCTGTAAGCCCGGTAATAATTCTGTTTACTCTAGCACCTGTTACATACCGAAGGTTATCTTCTGCCAGCTGCTCCACGGTTCTAAAGCCAGGAAAAATCAAGGTAAGGATTTCCACAAGCACATCGATAACGTTCTGCCGATTGGGAAAGCTCTGGGTATTGCTCAGATTGATGCATCCATATTCATTGTATGAAGCTAATATATTAGAAATGAGATTGTCAGTTGTCATAATCTGGTACAAATATAATGGATTACGGGAAGTTGGACAATGAGCCTGTTACAAACAGAGTTATTTTTCCCAAGGAGCAAAATCAGCGATGGCTTGAACCTTTTCGCAAGCATTGTTATAACCAGCTTCGTAGAGTCGTTGCAGGGCTTGCTGATTTTTTGACAGACGACCAATCACTACCTCTGGTGCGGGGCGGAATACAAAGGCTTTTCCTTCCTGCTCCAGTTGCTGGATGTAGTCCAAGGTTTCGTTGTATTTTTGCCATCGCTGCAGGTTTGTTTCGATGAGGGCAGGATATTTTTTGTACATGAACCGCAGTGCTTTTTCCGTGGAACTGGAAACAGGCTTTTTTCGATAGCCTGCTGGTTGGGTCAAGATGATAATGTGCTTGGTGTGGCCATCCTTTTCTGCTTGGCGGATGGGAATTGAATCTGAAATGCCACCGTCGAACCAGTCAACGCCGTGGATGGTAACAGGCTTGCCGATGATGGGCAGGGAAGATGAGGCTTCTAGCCACAGAAGGGCTGCTTCTGGGGAATCGGGGCAGATATAGTGGGCTTCTCCTGTGGTGGCCTTGGTGGATACCACGTAGAATTTGCGATTTTCG
>JAGCMR010000059.1 GCA_017646305.1 Spirochaetaceae bacterium | reverse complement strand
CATATTGTCTAACTGCTGGCTTCGGTGCAGGAGTAGGGGATACCACAGGGCAATGATTGCTGTTTCCCATTTTTTTGCTGCTTGGCTTAATGCCTGAATTGGCTGCTGATAATCACTGTCTGTTTCATAGCTGGGATCCATGAGAATTAATCCTCGTTTTACCAAGGGAGGAAGGCTGGATTTCAGCAGGGAAAAGCCGCTTTCATGGTGAATGGAAATGCTTGGAGTCTGGTTTTTCTCCTTGTCTAGGATTGAAAGGTTTCCCCGCAAAATCTCTATCTCGGTGTTGTGTAGCTCCGCCACAAAAAGCTTATCCTGTTGACGCATCATGGCCTTGCTGATTTCTGGGGAACCGGGATACATTCCCTTGTCAAGATATTTTTTTACCAGTTCCAGATAAGTTTGTAAGGAATCAGGAAGGGGATGCTGCTTTGCAAATTCCAAAAGCTTTAAGATTCCTTTTTCAGCCTCTCCTGTGTGCACAAGCCCCTGATAGTCCAGCTGATACAAGCCACCACCACCGTGGGTATCAAAAACAGTAAAGGCCTTGTCTTTTTTCAGCAATGAAGACAAAATCAAGGTAAGGCAGCTATGCTTCAGCAGGTCTGCATGATTTCCTGCATGAAAGGCGTGGCGGTAACTTAACATAGGATGCTCCTCTTCATTTCTCTTTAAAACAGAATAAAATTTCTAAAATAAATAGAATCACCTGTAGTATAAATAGAAAATAAAAAAACTGCTAGTTTTTTTTAACTTTTTCAACGGTGATGTGTTATACTTTTTATATGAGTATCCATAAAACAACCCATGAACTAGAAAAACGCCTCGAACAGCTTCAACTTCAGATTTCAAACGTGGAAGTTGAAATTGGCACACATTTGTTTCTCTCAGGTGATGACAGCATAAATCAGCATCAGGAAGAATTTCTTTCGTATCAGCAGCGTAGGGAAGACTTGTGTTCTGATATAGAGGAGATACGAGCCTTGTCAGAAAAACGGCAAGAATTCCGCAATGATTCTGATTCACTGCATCAACAAATGGATGCCCTAACTAGTAATTGGACTCCCTTGTACGAAACCCTTGGTGCTGCCATTGCAGATGCACCAAATGTCTTATACGATATGGAATTTGATGCTTTCCGTGAGCCCATTGCTGAGTTGCGTCACAAAAATAATGAGGCTCGGGTTGCCTTGGATAATTTGAAAGACCAAATGGCCAATCAGTCTTTTATGAACCGATTACTCACTCAAGTTCAGTATACCGCACGAAACAAGGCTGTTGTCCAGTTGGAAAAGAAGCTTGCCCAGCTTTATATCAAGTGTGGTAAGGCAATTTTTGAATCTGGAGCCCTTACTACCCCCTTTGAGGAAGGCAATTTGCCAGAAATCGTTTCAGAGGCTTGTATTCCTTGTAATGATATGCAGGTACGTGCGAATCAATTACAAGAACAGATTGATAATTGTCTGCATCATTTAGAAGAAAACAAGCAGGCCCTTATGGAAAAGGGTGTAACCTCAGATAATCCAGATAAACGAATCAAGGCCATCAATCTGGAGGTGGATCAAGAAATCCAAAAGCAAAATGCCTTGTGTCAGGCTTGTGGACATGACTTTGTTGCCAGATACATTGACCCAGAAGGTGATTTATTAGAAGAATACACTGGCGACAATAAGGACATTTCTGATAAATTACAGCAAGTAATTCAGCTTAAGCAAGACAAGCTCATTTGCAGCAGAAAGATTCAGATTATCAATCTTTCCAATCAAATCGATGGAATCTCCAAAAAGATTACTTCTTTTAGAGCCTCTATCGCAGATAATCAAGAGAAAATTGCTAGCTTGCAAAGCCGTAATCAGGAGTTAGAAGATAGAATCGCCCTATCCTTGTCAGAAAAAGAAAAGCTTACAGTTCAACTTAATGAATTGGAATTAGCCGATACCAAGGATACAAAGCGATTGGAAGAATAATCTTCATTATCTTCATTTTGAGGTGGTTCCAGCAATCCCTCTTCCTTTATACTAAAGAATCCTTTAGTGGTGATAACAATGTGGTCCAGTACATGAATTCCTAAACATTCACCAGCTTCCACCAAACGATGGGTGGTTTCAATGTCATCACTAGAGGGAACACAATTACCTGAAGGATGGTTGTGGCAGAGAATAACTGCTGCAGCCATATCCTTTATAGCACCGATGAATACTTCTCGTGGATGTACCATGGTTTTATTGATGGTGCCCACAGATACAGTCCTAATCTTTATAATTTCATGAGCCCCATTCAATGTTACACAGATAAAGTGTTCCTGTTCCTGCATGGCATAGTGATGCACAAAGGGAATTAAGTCAGAGGGTTTACATACCTGCTTTCCTGTGTGGTTGTTTTGTCTCCTGCCAAATTCTATGGCAGCAGCAATGGTCACAGCCTTACTGGGGCCAATTCCTTCTAGCTGTAACAAGTTTTGCAACAAGGTTTCCCTCGGTGAGGCTGTAATTGTGTTTAACACTCCTTGGGCTAATTTTCCAACAGGAATTCCTTGAATTCCTGTTCCCAGTAATAACATAATCAATTCCAAGTTGGTAGGGTAGGTAATGCCATTTTTCATTACCTTTTCCCGTATATCTGGTTTTTTCTTCACATATAATTATTCGCTTTAAACTTACAGTTTTTGCTTTTTTTTACCAGAGTAATTGCAAAAAAATTAAATAATAAGTATTCTAATACAATGAAATTGTTAAAATTCTCCATGTTACCAGTGCTTGGAGTTTGCCTTTTATTTTTTTCCTGTACGACTACAAGGTCTCCTAAACAAGCAGGTGCTTCCTCTGATCTGAAGGTAAGTCCAGTTATTGCTGAAGCAGGTGTAAAGTCTGCTTCCCAGCTAGTGGATTTTTTTATGTCGCGAAATCCTCAAGGAAATCGAGAGCAGGTTACTCGTCTTGCTCACTATTATGTAGCAGAAGCTGCTGCTGAAGGAATTAATTCTGATGTAGCCTTTGTGCAGATGTGCCTTGAAACAGGTTTTTTACGTTTTGGTGGACTTGTTACTCCAGAAATGAATAATTTTTGTGGACTTGGTGCTATTGATGAAACAAAGCGAGGGGAGTGGTTCCCTACAGAACAGATTGGCGTCCGAGCTCATATTCAGCACCTACACGCCTACGGAACAACTGGGAAGCTGAAAGGTGAATTAGTGGACAATCGCTATAAATACGTAAATCCCCGAGGTAAGTCCCCAGATGTATTTGGTTTAGCAGGAACTTGGGCCGCAGACAAAGCCTACGGCCAAAAGCTCTGGACTCTTTTAACTATATTAGATAAGTTTTAATCCTATTAGCCGATTTTAGTTCCCTTAAAGGGCTTTCCTTCTAGGATGGCCCTTGTATTTTCTATATCACGACCTCCAGCACAGATAACAGTAATTCCTTCCTGCTGTGCTCCCTTGCTTGCAATGGGATCAAAGGGAGTGTTCTTTCCGGGAGTCCATTCATCTCCCACCATCTTTCTAAAATCTTCCCAGCTAATTGTATCTAAGGGCTTTGCATCAGGATTTGTTTTGGGATCATCAGTGTATACCTTTTCAATATTGGAAAGATTTACCACAGTCTTTGCACCAAACCGCTGAGCCAGTACAACTGCATCATTGTCAGTGGAAAAGCCTGGCTTCCATCCTGCAGCCACCAAAATCTGCCCAGTAAATCCAATGGGAGCCGTGGGATCGTATATTACATCATCATGACACAGGTCACTGAAAATTGCCTTTACCAGCTGAGCATTCAGACGTGTGGCAGTAATTCCAATCCAGTCTGCCTGACTATTGTCGGCTTGGGTGGCTGCTCCATCCTGTCGTGCAGCAAGAATTGTTCTATATGCATTTTGGTAGACACGTGCAGGTCCACCTCCACCAATTACAAGAATGAGCTTTTGATCCTTATCTTTAGCAAGCCATTGACGAACCATTGCCTCAAAGGCAGGCAAAAATACTGTGTCGGGAGCATCAGGGGCAACAATAGAACCACCTAAAGACAAAACTGTGACCATATTTTCCTCCAAAATATCTTTGTGACCAGAACTTATTCTGATCCGTTTTTAGTAAATACCCAAGACGACTGGATCGCTCCAGAATGAACTGTAGTTAATGGTACCTGTAGTTGTTTCTTCCCAAATAGACTGAAGGCCATAGGTTTTGGGGCGATATACAGTTTTGTTTGTAATGATAGTGGGGTGTATTTCGTTCCAGCCCCGTGAAAAGGCAATGTGATGAAGATCTAAATTACCAAAGTAGAATTCACGTGGATTTTCAATTTCACTGGGTCGATTGAAATTCAAACCAGCTGCCAAAGCTACATCTACAGGTACCCAACCAAAGTTTTCTAGATAAATCTCAGACCACCAATGATTTTGTCCATTTTTTGCATTGTCAACTATGATTCCACTAACGGGAATTGCAGGAATTCCTGCTGCTCTACATAGGGCAGTAAAGATAATGGCAAAATCATAAGCATCTCCCAGTAATAAATCAAGGAGCTGCAAAGAAGAAATATCTTTTGGTTGTAGCTGCTGTAGCAACTTGTAATTATCCACCATGTAATCGTAAATGAGGCGAGCCTGTTTGTAGGGATTTGTTTCCTTACCTATAATGGTTTTTGCAAGACTCACTATTGCTTCCTCATCAGAAGGAATACAGGCATCTGGTGCAGTATATACCTTGTATAAAAGTCTGCTTGTATCAGAGAACTTTTGTACCTTGTCGGCTTGAATGGTGGTCTCAACACTGTGAACGGGAATCACAAAGGTCTGGCTAAATCCAGTTTTTTCTTGGGTAATATGGCTGGCATTAAGCTGATGAATAACTGATTTGTTGTAATCCTGAAAGGCAGGTTGTGGATTGAATTCGGTCAGCGTAATGCCTCTCTGTCTTGAAGAGGGCTGAGGCCGAGGAACTCGCAGGGTAATCAGGGAATTGGTGCCCATGTCAACATCTGAAATATCTGCAGACAGCTGAACAAGGTATATACGTTTTTCTGGAAAAACCTTTTTTCCTATAGTGGTGGTAAGGGTAAGATTTCGCTGGTTACTTATTCCCTTGTCAGTTTTTACAAAGAAATTTCCTGAGGCGACTCCATCTGGCACTCGCACTCGAATTTCAGTATTGCTCCAATATTCGTAGTCAAAGTCCTGTTCGAGGGCACGAATGTACATGCTGTCTAAATCCTGAGAATCTCCAGCTTTATTCACGCCACCAGAAGGGGTAAAGTATACAAAGGAATTTTCACCACGAATTGAACCAAAATTTGAACCAGTAATTGTGAGTACCTGCCCAACAGAAATTTTTTGTGGTGATTCTGACTCAATGATGGGCAGCGCCGTTTGAACCCCCACTTGGTTTATGGCTATAGGAATATTGTCTTTATTCGCAAATACCTCTGGCTGGGAACGGCCCCGCTTTGTCACCACATACACTAAACCGTCCTGCACATTAGCTGGTAACTGTATTTTAATTTCAGTGGAGGACCAAGACAAATAGGATGAGGAGGTAAGACT
>JAGCMR010000005.1 GCA_017646305.1 Spirochaetaceae bacterium | reverse complement strand
AGTTCCATTCATTATAACTGATTAATTTTTCCGGTCAACCTGCAACATAGATATTCACCTTCATAGAGGTATTCGATTATAACTGATTAATTTTTCCGGTCAACCTGCAACTTCAATGGTCTTTCATATTCTTTTTCTATTATTATAACTGATTAATTTTTCCGGTCAACCTGCAACTAATGGTTCGGATTAATTCTGTGGCCAAGGATTATAACTGATTAATTTTTCCGGTCAACCTGCAACACGTTCTCAGCCATTACTATTACCTCTCCCATTATAACTGATTAATTTTTCCGGTCAACCTGCAACAAAAAAACAAACGTAATCATGCCATCTTTATTATAACTGATTAATTTTTCCGGTTAACCCGCAACATTTACTGCAAAGCGGTAGAACAGGATAAAAGTATTCAATTTTCTGGAACACTGGAACGGAAAACGCGGTCCCAAAAGAAGGCTGACAATTATCCAAGTTATTTCATTGAATCTTTTAAGATTTACAATTCATGTAAAGGATTTGAAAGTATTTCATCGTATTGTAAAAGTCATAGATTTGATTCCGCAGATGCCGAACTATGAAAAATTTCTAAAGGTCTCAAACAAAGTTTTTTCCATACTCACTATATTTATGCTGCTTTTACTCATTTAAAATCAACTGAACAAGAATGGATTTATGGATTCAAACTCCATGGTGTCTGCTCTGAAAAAGGGAGTACTAGAAGCTGTAGTTTTCACAAGTGGCAATATACATGACAGCAAAATGGTTGAACAGGTAACGAAGAACCTAAACTGAAATCTTTTCCGAGAATGAAAACTCGAATTTAGGGCTAAATAGCCCAGAGTATTAAAATGGATTTTTGTCCACTCCAGAAAAATTCTGTTACTTCTATTTTGTAGTGTAACAAGGATTATATTTGGAGGATCTTATGGCTAGATTGAGAAGGAATCAGGTTATTTCTAGTGCTGATGGAAAAACAATAAAAGTGCTTGATAGAATTGGTGAGGGTGGACAAGGTGTTGTTTATAAGGTGTTATATGATAATAAAAAATATGCATTGAAATGGTATAAAAAAAATCCCTCAAAGAGATTCTACGATAATTTGAAGGAGAATTCTGAAACAGGTGCTCCTGCAGATACTTTTTTATGGCCATTGGCAATAACTGAATGTGATGAAGACGGAAGCTTTGGTTATATTATGAAGCTTTGTCCACCAAATTATAAGAGCTTATCTCAGTTTTTATTGAACCATGTAGCATTTGATAGTTTGAGTGCGTGGATAAATGCTGGTATGCAAATCACTGCAAGCTTTAGGGCTTTACACAACAAGGGCTATAGCTATCAAGACTTGAATGATGGAAACTTTTTTATAGATCCCAAAACAGGCAATGTACTTATTTGTGATAATGACAATGTTGCCCCCAATGGTGTAAATCTTGGCATTCTAGGAAAACCAAGATATATGGCACCAGAGGTTGTGGCTTCAAAGCAACTTCCAGATAAATACAGTGATTATTTTTCATTGGCAGTAATTTTATTCCTTCTCTTCTTTAGAGGGCATCCCTTGGAAGGCAAGCGTGACAACTGTGACAATGCAAATAATGAGCGAGATTTATTTTGCAGAAAGTCTCTTTTTGTGTTTGACCCAAAGGATGATTCTAATCGGCCAAATCCTTCCATCCATAAAAATGTAACAAATCTTTGGCCTGTTTTTCCTCCCTTTGTACGGGAATTTTTCATCAAGGCATTTGATAGAAAATTAATGAAGCCCACAGCAGATGGCTTACGCTGCGACAGAATTAATGAAAAGGAGTGGTTGAAAATGTTCCGTAAGCTTCGTCATTCCATTGTGACCTGCCCAAAATGTAATAAGGAAACTTTTTT
>JAGCMR010000058.1 GCA_017646305.1 Spirochaetaceae bacterium | reverse complement strand
TGTATATTTTTCTCAAAATTCCTATCTTTTGTACCACGTTCCAGCTGTTATTTTCTGATGGTGGCGGTAAAGCCTAGGTCATCCAGTGTGGCAATGGCGGTGGCGGCACAGTTTTGGCAGCCGTCAATGGACACAGTCTTGTCTTCCAGTGATACGGAAAAGGTAAGTTTGTCCTCTTCCAGTGCCTTGGTGATTCGCTCCACGCATTTTAGGCAGTGGATTTCTGGTACTTCTAGAATAATCATAAAAACCTCCTGTAGAATCTATATTATAATTTTTTTTTTCGTAATCGCAATGCATTTGACACAACGCAGACAGAGCTTAAAGACATGGCTAAGGCTGCCAGCATGGGAGACATGAGCTGGCCAGTAAAGGGATACAAAAGTCCTGCCGCCACGGGAATACCGATGGTATTGTACAAAAATGCCCAAAATAAGTTTTGGCGGATATTTGTGATGGTGAGCTTGCTGAGCCTAATAGTTTTTGCTATATCCAGCAGGCTACTTCCCATGAGAATTACCTCTCCTGCCTCCACTGCAATGTCGCTCCCACCCCCCATGGCTACACCGCTGTCTGCCTGCACTAGGGCGGGGGCGTCGTTAATTCCGTCTCCCACCATCATTACTGTGTGGCCTTCTTTTTGTAGCTCTTCAATTACCTGGGCTTTTTCTTGAGGTAGCACCTGAGCAATGACCCTATCCACCTGAACCTGCTGTCCAATAGCTTCTGCAGCCCCCTTGTTATCTCCTGTCAAAAGGATGGTGGTAATGCCCATGGATTTAAGCTCCTTAACAGCTTGGAGGCTTGTTTCTCGGATACTATCTGCAATGGCAATGAGACCAAGGATCTTTGCCTCAGCTTGTACTTCCTGTGTGGCGGCATATACGAGGGTATGGCCTTGCTCTGGTAACTTTTGGTTGATTTGCTCTAGAGACTGAGGTATTCTGCAGCCTACTTCTTCCATGAGGCGAAGACTTCCCACCAACACAGTGGTTCCCTGCTGAATTGTAGCTTTAACTCCCTTACCGGGAATGGTTTCAAAGGAGGGAATTGAAAAATTCGTGTTACAGGAAAGCTTTTCTGCTTCATCAAGAATTGCTTGTGCTAAGGGATGCTGTGCTTGGGATTCCACTGCTGCCACCAGTGATAAAAGATATGCTTTGTCTACTCCATCTGCCGCTAAAACCTGGGTTACCCGAGGCTTGCCTTGGGTAACGGTACCAGTTTTATCTAGCACCACGGCGGTGGTTTTTCCTGCCATTTCCAGGGCTTCTCCGCTTCTAAGGAGAATGCCATTTGTGGCTCCAAGACCTGTTCCCACCATAATGGCTGCTGGAGTGGCCAAACCTAAGGCACAGGGACAGGCAATAACAAGAACCGAGGTAAAGATTTGAAGCACAAAGGCCACATCCTTTCCAGCAATAAACCACACCACCGCCGCCACTACTGCAATTGCCATAACTACTGGTACAAAAACACCTGAGACTCGGTCAGCAATCTTTGCAATGGGAGCCTTCTTTCCCTGGGCTTCTTCCATAAAAGCTACAATCTTGGCTAAGGTGGAATCCTTTCCCACACGGCTTACTCGAATCTGTAGGGCTCCGTTCAGGTTCATGCTACCTCCTGTGACGGTGCTTCCAATAGTTTTTTCCACTGGCAGACTTTCTCCAGTCAGCATAGATTCATCTACACCACCAGCTCCCTGTACAACCTCACCGTCAGCAGGAATGCGACTTCCCGGTTTTACCAGTAACAGGTCTCCCACTGAAAGTTGTTCAACTGGAACCTCCACGGGATTTCCCTCTTTAAGCAGAATAGCAGTGGGGGGAGATAGCTCCATCAAGGCAGTTATGGCAGAACCTGTCTTTTTCTTACTTTTTTCTTCAAGATATTTTCCTGTCATCACAAAGGTCAAGACCATGGTGGCAGACTCGTAGTACAGGTGATGCAACTGGTGTGGGTTGTCTGCCACCAAAAAGGTAATGCCCAAACTGTAAATAAAGGAAACGAGGCTTCCCACTGCCACTAAGGAATTCATGTTGGGATTCCCATGAAACAGGGCGGAAAATCCGTTTGAATAAAAGAACCTGCCATAAAAAAGCACGGGAATGGTGAGCAAAAGCTGCAATAGGGCAAAGTTTGAAGGATGACTTGCACCTTGGACAATTTCTGGCAGGGGCAGGGGAATGGGCAGCATGGAGCCCATGGAAACATACATGAGGGCTAGGGTAAAGCCCCAGGCACCAAGAAGATGGTGCTTTTTTTCCTGAAGCTCCTTGTCTTTGGGCTTGGGAGACTTGATTCTTTTAATGTCTTGAGACTTGTTGGTGTTTTTTTCTGTTACAGGTATCTTTTGTTCTTGAAGATATGGTTGGCAGCCAAAGCCCGCTCGTTCCACCTTGGACATAATCTGCTGGGGATTTACCTTTTCTTGGTCGTAGCGAATGGTCATGCGGCCTGTGGCAAGATTTACGTTACTTTCTTCTACACCCTCAAGCTTTCTGGTAACTCGCTCCACAGCACTACTACAAGCAGCACAACTCATGCCAGTGATGATATAGGTTTCTTCTTTCATGCATGCACTTCCTCCTCACAATAATATACCTATGAGGATTAGTGGTCAAGAAAAGGGGGCCGTAATTATTTGACCCCCTTATATTTCATTTTAGTTTCGTCCTAAAAAGCTTCCTGTAAATTGTAATGTATAGTTTTCATCCAAATATATCTCTCCTTCAGCAAGTGTTGCAGCACTCCAGTTAACTTCAATTCTCTTGCCGATGCCAGGAATTTTTACACCAATTTTAGGCTGAACTTGACTATCTGCTCCTATTCCTGCTCGACCGTACAAATTAGAGTTAGCAATTTGGAACCATTTTTTTGGTTCAGTGAATGGCTTTGTGCCAGGATCCTTGAAATTGAGACCAAGACCAATATTAAAATTTATATTTAATGGTACGCCTACTCCTACATAAACATATTCAGGTCCAAGGGCAATACTTGGTTCTAGTTCAATGCCAGGTTGTATCACCACACTGCCACCATTAGATCCAGAGGATGCTTCCTCTGTGACAGTTAATTCACCATGATGAACTGCAATCATAACACCAGGGAATAGCTGGGCAGATAAGGGATTGCTAGGATTGTATACTACAGAGCCACCAATATAGGATAAGGATGAAATTATATTATATTGTATTCTGGAGATTTTACTGCTGTTGAAATATCTGCATCATGAGGACAGCCGAATAAAAGGAAGCACAAACCAACTAATATGAATAATGATTTTTTTTATAGCTCTCCAAAAGATAAGTTTTCTGTCTATTAATTATAGCACATTTGGAAGAACACTGGAGATATTTTTTTTAAAGGTAAAAAAAGGGCCTCATTATGAGGCCCCATAATTATTCCCTTGTCATTTTGACAAATCGGTTAGAAATTCATCTGTTTAATATCTGGTTTACCATCTTTCAATGTGTCTAACCACTTTTCAAACTCCAGTACTGCCAAGGGCATGGAATAAATGTATCCTTGAATGATATTACAGGTAGTTTCATTCAAATATGAAAGCTGATGATGGGTTTCAATGCCTTCTGCTACAGTCTTAATTCCCAACTTTCCAGACATATCCATAAGGCTTTCTACAATGGTTTTTGATTTCTTTGTAGAAACATCTAGGAAGAATTGCCTATCGAATTTGATGGTGTCAATATCAAACTCTTTCAAAAGGCCAAGAGAAGAATAGCCTACACCAAAGTCATCTAATGAACACAAAAATCCTTGGTGATGCATTTCATCAAGACTCTTTTTGACAGCCTTGAATTTATCGCTATCAAAAAAGATTGATTCAGTAAGCTCAAAGTCCAATAATCCCTTTGGTATTTTATAATCCAAGGCCACTTGGGTAAAGGCCTCTAAGAAGCCTGGATTGTGGAAATAATGCTGACGAGAAAGGTTAAAGGAAATGGGGAAGAGTTGTCTGTCTTCTTTTTCCCATCGTTGTAAGGTTTTGCAAACTTCTGTAAACATGTACAAGTCAAGCTGACAAATTTTACCATTGCTTTCAAAAAGAGGGATAAAGTCTGAAGGATAAATAACACCTTTTTCGGGATGGAACCAACGAACCAAGGCTTCTGCTCCACAAACAGTACCTGTATCTAGGCGAACTTTTGGTTGCAGATAGAGTTTAAAGTCTCCTCTTTCCAAAGACTCTTCAAACAACATATTCAATTCTTGTTCTTTAAGCAACTTATTAATAAACTTTTGGTCGTAGAACACTGCAAATACTTTTTCTGCCACTGCGTGTTCGTAAGCAACGTGGGCATGATCTTGTAGTTGAATAAGATCTCGTGTTGACTCATCCATGAACCGGACACCACAGTTAAACTCCAAGAGGTAGGGAGTTTCCGTATTGGCATTAAATGTGTTGATTTCTGCAATCATATATTGTAGTCGTGATTCTATAATGCTTTGGTCACGATCTTTTAAACAGAGGAAAAATTGGTCTGCAGTAAATCGGCCTACAAATTCATTGGGGTGAAGACATTTTTCGATACATTGGTTAATGTAATGCAACAATTTATCTCCATTTTCTTTCCCGAATTGTTCATTAATCAACTTAAAATGTTGCATATTCATTAATACAATTGAATAGACACTGGAAGGATTAGGTTCAACAATTTCTTTGAATCGCAGGGTAAAGCCATCTTTATTAAGACCATCAGTAACAGGATCTGTAAATGCAATCTGTTCCATATCTTGCTTATTTTTCTTGAAGGTATAGGCAGTAGAGATGGTGATAAATCCAAAGATTAAAATAGCCAAGAGTGAAGTATAGAAGGTGCGACTTGAATGTTCGTAGGCATTGACAGAAACAAGTTCATCTGGCACAAAGGTGAGGATTCCCCAATCATTGATTCCCAATGGAGTGTAGGAAACAAGGAGCTGTAAGCCATCTATATTGCTGATTTCTTGTATATCTTGCTGAAGGTTTGTGATATTGCTTTTAAGCTCGTGGAGTGCAATTCTATTTTTTTCTGTATCTTTAAAAAGAAGGTAATCATCAATGAGCCTATGAGATGGGAGGTAGGCTCCTGTGGGGGAAATAATCATGTTTGTATTTTTATCAATAACACAACTTATTGTTTCATGATTCAGGGTTTTTAATTGTATAAAGTCCTGTAGTTCATTTCGATTTCTCACTCCTATTAACATACCTACAAGAGACTGTCCGTCGGTAATCTGGTGGATGTAATAGATGTTATCTTTGCCGTCAGCATCAATGTGAAAAGATTCACTTTCAGTTACTTTGTGTAATTCTTCAGGATGCTGCAAGGTAAACTGATGCTCAGGAAGCATTACGAACTCAGAACCATCTGCTGCCCTTTGAATTTCATTGGCATCAATGTAATACAAGGCATTAAATACACTTAATTCCTCCTTTCGTCGCAAAATATCTTCCACTTGGACATCCAAGTTAATCCTCTTTTTTTGATCCAAAGAATCTGCAATCATTTTGATACTGAGAGATCTTGTATTGATTTCTTTTGCAATATTTGTTGCATGCTGAAAAGTTAAGTCTTGAGTAAATCTTTTAGTTCTTTCGAAGATAAAACTTTGCATATGAAAGGTGTCATATAACATAAAAGCCGAGATAGCCAAAAACACAAGGATTGACACTGCTATACGAAAGCCCAGAGAAAATCTAGAGCGTCTTGTTCTTAAACCAAAAATATCAATATTCATAGGTACTCCAATTGATTATTTGTCAGAATTCAGGTGTGTTTTTACCATCGTTCGAACTTCTGCAAGGTGTTTATTTATTTCAATTGCATCTAATGGTTCTATTTCTATCATCATACTTTTGTATAACTGCTTTATCTCTTCTTGGGCAAGAATTTCTTTGTATCCATCATAGACCTTTTGGATAATAGCTGCATTAGTTCCCTTACGAGCCATCA
>JAGCMR010000057.1 GCA_017646305.1 Spirochaetaceae bacterium | reverse complement strand
TACCAAGGAGTATTCTATTTTTTCTGCTTCATCCTGTTTTTTTCTTAACAATGCTGTTCCATCACTAGTTGCTACGAGGGATGGATGATTTGAATCTACTTCAAAATGAAGCTTTGTGCTTCCCCAAAAGGCGCCTCCATGTAGTACATCAACATTGGAGCCTATGGTAATTAATTCTAAATTTGAACAGCTTGAAAATGCCCCATAAGCTAACATTATCTTTCCCGTTTTTGGTAATGTTACTTTTGTTAAATTCTCAGAACTAAAATAAGATTTTGTAACTTCTGGCTCTGTGTCAGTCTTTGGAATTTTTCCAAGGATAAGTTCATTACTGATTGTCAAATCTTCTAAATCAAGTACAATCTGTTGGTTGCTCCCCTGTAATGCAGTACTAAGATGAGTAATATCACTATCATCTACATCTCCAGTTAATTTTAATTGACTAGGTAGTGAGATATCGCTTTCAAGAAATTCTTTTATTGGGGAAGAAATGAACCATAAGGCTTTATAATTTCCATTTTTAGCTGGTGCAGGAAACTTAATATACATGTTATCACTTCTTTTATTTAAGAGAGGGGAGTCGTTAATTGGTACCAAATCAGTGAGAACAATCTCAGTACAATTGTTATTTTTTAATACAGGTTTGGGCAAACATACTTGGGTTCCATAGATTTGTTTGATTGTTTCTTGAGTAACCTCGTTTCCTTCAGTATTTACAAAATAACCACCGTTGGCGTCAAAGGTTAATTCTACTTCATTACGGTTGTATTTAATATCGATGGTGGTACTTCCGTCGCCGTTAACAATGACTTGTTCAATATCATCATTTGTAACTGTGGGGGTAAAGCCGGGAATTTCCTTGACTTTTGCTTCTGACAGGGTATTAGAAACGGTATTTATAAGGGTTTCTCGTTCATAGAGATCTTCTGTATATCGTCCTACTTCAACGCCAGTACCGTCTCTATTTAAATCCTGGAAGAGGTGACGCACTGTATAGGTTGCACCCCAGTGTATATTATCAAGCTTAGAGAGCATGTCGCTACATCCAATAAAACCCAAAAGTACAGTACAAACGAGGCTTGTGGTAATAAGCTTATAGGGGGGCTTTTTCATAATATTCTAATACCTCCATTTCCTAGTGTAATGCATAGGTTAATCCAATTCGTAAGCCAAACTGATGAATAATATTGGATTGTTCAAAAATCATTGTGTAATAAGGTGCAATATCAACGGCTGTTGTATTGTTAAGATCTATTCTTGGAGTCCAGCGAAAGGCCGGTGCAAGCTGCAGCATTTGATCAACATTCACGTCATCTGGTCCACGCCAGCCTGGTGCCATGGTAACCTTGTGAATACAAATGCCGTAATTTAACTCTGGTTGAAAGGCAAAGCCTCCCCAGCTTAGTCGGTACCAGATACCACCATAGAAGGCAAAATCAAAAATTGACTGAATACGTTCTTCCTTTAAGAAGTTCGTTTGAAAATCAGCATGGAGACTTGTACCTAAATTGGGGAAAAAGAAGGGATCAAGCTCCACCCCAATTCCAGCGCCTGCATTGGCAGATACATAATTAGAATAATCTCCAAAGGGAAGACCCGCCTTTCCATACATATTGAAAACAGTTCGAGCAAACATTGGTGTAGCTACAACGAGACAGAGTAAGAGGAGAGTAATAATGCGAATTCCATTTTTCATAAAATCTCCATTTTATATAAAAGATGTAAAACTTTATTATACCTACCCTAAATTATAATACTCTGGGTTAGAATTTTGCAAAAAAATATAGAAAAAAATATTTATTTTTTCTGTTTTGTATTAGGGTGTTTTTTTTAATTGAATATGCTATAGTGATCGTAATTTATGAATAAATGCAGACGATTCTTAGTCCGTTGTGACTTTTCTTTTGTAATATCCTGCTTCTGGGAGACAATATGAATAAGCTTCTTTGTTGGTGGAAGGTTGTTTTTGTCCTGTATAAAAAAGAAATGAAACTTCTTCTTTCAAAGCCTCCCTTTTACTTGGCAACTATTTTGCTTACCGTTGGAGGGAGCCTTCAGTTTTTTTTAGGAGGACTTTTTTTTGAGCCGGGGCTGGGTTCAACGGATCTCAATTTCTTTTTTTCCGTTATTCCCTTTTTGTCGATTCTTGCTGTTCCAGCCCTTACCATGGGGCAATGGGAGGTGGGAGGGCTACTCTTTGACGAAAGTCTTCCCCTGAGTGAAAATCAGCTGGTGCTGGGAAAGTGGCTTGCAGCCTTGAGCTGTGGCTGTTTAATGCTGTTGCCAGGAATTGGAGTGCCAGTGACGGTTTCCTTTTTTGGAAGCCTTGATTTGGCCCAGTTTTTTGCAGGTTATCTGGGGATGATGCTTTTTATGGGGACTGCCTGTGGGCTTTGCGTTTTCCTTTGTTCCGTAAGTCCTGGGGCAGTGGTGGCCTATTTAGTTTCTTCTTTGGC
>JAGCMR010000056.1 GCA_017646305.1 Spirochaetaceae bacterium | reverse complement strand
CTGCCACTGGTGCAGGTGCAACAGGATCAGCACTACTTGAACTACCATCCAAGCACTGTGCATCAGTACAAAGAGTTACATCAGGAATAAAGGCTACATCCTCCAGCTCATCTGCAGAGGCTGTAGTAGCCACGAAATAGATAACCTGTGGATGGAATTCATCAGCATAAAGGGCATCAAAATCTGGAATGGTCTTAAGAATAAGACCTCGTGCTTTCAAAGCAGCGAAAACTTGAATTCCGCCAACAGAATTCATGAGGTTACTTTCGTCAAACATGACGGTAACGCCCCAAAGCTTTTGCTTTCCTTCGCAGGCTTCCTTAAGCTCTAGTAATTCATATTCAGAAAGCCCTTGAGCAGGAGAGGGAATAGAGCTAGAAGAAGCAACAGGTGCAGGAGCACTTACTACAGGTTTAACGGGGGCTACAGGGGCTGGGGCAGCAGGCTTTTTACCAGTCTTGCCATCCTTGGCAGGAATGAATGACTTTAGGGTATTCTTGATTGGTTCTACGTCTGCATCGTAGACACTGCCATCCTGACGGGCTTCCAACATAGCTTTAATTACATCAATGGAAGAGAGCAGAACATCTACAACAGGGCCAGTTACATCAACCTGATCTGAACGGATTTCATCGAGCAAATCCTCTACCACATGGGTAAATCCAGACAATTCTGTCATTTCCACCGTGGCAGAACCACCTTTTAGAGTGTGAGCAGCACGGAAAATCTCATCGATTGCCTCGCGATTGGAAGGGTCATTTTCAATGACAAGGATATTGCTCTCGAGATTCTCAACTTGTTGTTCAGCCTCGCTAAAAAAATCCTTAAGCAGTTCCTCGTTATTAATATCAAGATAGTCACTCATACTCACTATTTTATACGCAAAATAATATAAGTCAAGAGGAATATTTATCAGAAATTCATTTTTTAGAGATTTAACCTGAACCATAAACCAAGTTTCTCTAAAACGAGAGTAAACTAAAGATTTTTGAAATTATGGCGATAATTAAAAAGATAATCTATTCTTGGGGGCATAAAGCCATGAATATCAATAAGCTATTTTCATATAAAAAAATATTAGCAGGAATCCTTGCTTTATTCCTTTCCCTTTCTACAATTTTTGCACAGACCCACTTCAGTGGTTTTTCTGGGGTGGCAGGAAATATCGGAGCAACAGAAGAGGGAGATGGAGTACAATTTACAGCGGATACATTTTTTGCAGGTCAAATAGATTTATTTAACACTATAATGATAAGAACCGGAGTTACAGCTCATACTGAAAATTTAATTTCTCGGTATTTTTTTAATACAGTTCCAGCAAGCTTTGTTTTTAATGAACTCTCTGCAACAGTAAGAATACACAGTTGCCATATCACTCCTTACATTTCATTTTTTGCAGGAGAATATGATTCCATAGGTTCAGATTTGTTTTTACGAAGACACTTTGGTATTCTCCCCTTTGCCTCTCGACTAACAGAAAATTTGACAGGAGTGTCAAATATAAATATTTATCCATTTTCTAGTTTAGGAGGATCATACGTCATGAAATTGAAGACTCCTCAGGCTTTGGGTTTATATTTTTATGCTGGTGATAGAAATGGACAACTACGAGGTAACGTAGACTTTCGTTTTGCAGGAGTTTTTCCTTTTGTAACAATTGATTTTAGTGCTGGAATAGGTTTCCCCATCGACATAAAAGAAGAGAATGGAGAAACAATCATGAGTCTTAATCGAAGGATTGAATTCCATACAGGACTTTCCACGCTAATAGGAAATACACATACTGCTTCGCTACTTTTACAATTTGGATTTACCAAAATTATTATTAATCCTGAAGAAGCTCAAAAAGTACTAAGTTTATCAGATCTCTATTTTTGGGTAGAACCCAGATTCAAAGCAGAATCCATGAATTTTCATTTCACTATGTTCAGTATTCCTGAATATGCTATTCAAGACAAGTTTTATCTCTCTGGTAATTTAGGAGCAAACCTTGCTATTTTTGCTAATAATATTTATGCAGGCTCCTTTTTATTAACGATAGGAAGTCACCTAACTATTTCTACAAAAAATGTTGTTTTGGATAAAATCAATGACATTTCAAGTGAAAATATGTCTTTTAGAGTTTCACCTTTTATTGAAACCCCCTTCCTTGAAGGAATGCTTATAAGTCGTTTTTCCATCGATTGTATGCAATTTGAAAAAATGCATACTTCAATTAAGGTCAGCCTTGGATACACAGAAAAGTTATGAAAAAAAATCTAGCAAATTTATTTGTCATTTATGTCTGTATGATTTCTCTTTCTGCCTTTGATTTATCAGGAAGTCTTCATGTAGATACTTTTTCGGGAAGTCATAATGTAGGATTTTCCTTCTTTGCAGAGGAAAACATCATTCCAAAATTGGCTATGCGTGCTGAGACAGAATATTTAACAGCACGAGAATATGATATTCAAATTCTTGGTGTAGTAAGGCTTTCCCCAGTTACCTTAGGAGGCGGCTTTGCACTGGAAGTTACCAAGAATCCGCAACTTCCTATTTCACCAGGAATGGGGCTTCTATTTGGCTGGCAAGCAACTAAAAATTTTGCAATGGAAACCTCGGCAATAGTAGCCTTTACCCCAGAAGATTTAGGAAAGCTCCATGATATTCGAGTAAAGATGGCCTTCTTTTACAATACAGAAAATGTGAATACTGACTTTAGCTACAAAATTAAAAAGGGCATTGCCACCAGCGATTTTATCAATACCCTAGCCTTTCAGGTAGAAGCCTTTGAACAAGGAGTTCCTGTGGGGCTGGTAGTAGGAGCAGATTCTGATATTTTTATTGATACAGAAGGACTGGGACTTATGTTTTCCGTAGTAGGAGGCTTAAATGTGTATACGGAAAAATATGGCACCTATTTTGCAACAACGAAAATTGGACTCCTGTCATCTCGAACAGATACTACACCTTACGAAATTACAGCAGGAGCAAGATTCAGTTTTTAAAACAAGATAATACAATTCAGATACAAAAGAACCCCAGAAACTAGATGATTTCTGGGGTTTTGTATTTTTAAACAAGTTCTAACCTAGAGCTTCAGATTTGCCAAGCGACGACAAGCTTCTTCCACAGATTCTCTGTGACCAAAGGAGCTAAAGCGAATAAAGCTTTCTCCTGCAGGTCCAAAGCCCGAACCTGGGGTAGTTACCACGTGACACTCGTCAAGAATCTTGTCGAACATGTCCCAGCTTTTCTTTCCAGGGAAGCGAACCCAAAGGTAAGGAGCATTTCCCTGACCGTAAACCTCTACACCAGCGGCACGGAAGTTTTCTCCTTCCAAAGCCTTTTTGATGAGGGCTGCATTTTCAAGATAAAAGTCAGTGAGCTGACGCATTTCTTGTACACCTTCTGGGTCCAAGGCAGCAAGACCACCAGCTTGAGCGATGTTGGAAGCACCGTTGAAGAAGGTGTTAATAAGCCGTGACCACAAAGCCTGAACGGGAGTACCATCAGCAAACTTGAGAGCCTTGGGCACGATGCTCCAGCCAAGACGAACACCAGTAAACCCAGCAGGCTTGGAGAAAGAGTTGATTTCGATAGCACATTCCTTGGCTCCTTCTATCTGAAAAATGGTCTTGGGAAGATTTTCGTCCCGGATAAAGGCTGAATAAGCTGAGTCAAAAATGATGATGCAGCCATTTTTCTTGGCAAAGTCCACCAGCTGCTGAAGCTGTTCCTTGGTGGCCACTGCTCCCGTGGGGTTATTGGGGGAACAGAAGTAGATGAGACTATCGGGCTTAACAACAGATAAATCTGGGAAGAAGTTGTTTTCAGGCAAACAGGGCATGTAGACAATGTCCTGATATCCAGCGGCAGTGGCGGGTGTTTTTCCTGCAGCTCCCACCATAACAGAGCCATCCACATACACTGGGTAGGCGGGATCTTGCACTGCTACAGAAACATTTGCACCGAAAAGCTGCTGAATGCGACCTACGTCACACTTGGCACCATCTGAAACAAAAACTTCATCTGCTTCGATAATG
>JAGCMR010000055.1 GCA_017646305.1 Spirochaetaceae bacterium | reverse complement strand
TTCAGTCAGATCGTGAAAATCTTGATGCTTTGAATACAAAGGTTGTAATTCCATTAACCTCAAATCTTGTGCACGCAGATACTCCAGGTAATATTTTTATTCCCAAGCATATTTCAGGACTATCTAAGGATTCAGTTGCTTTATTACATCAAATCATTGTTGTGGATAAATTTAGGCTTGTAGAAAAGGTTTCAACTATCTGTTCATCATTCTTAAATGAAATTGAATCAGGTCTTGACTATGTACTAAAGGATTAAGTCAACAGCTTGGGGAGCTGGTATACATCTTCCACTCCAGCAACTAAAATGCCCCCCATGCCCAGTTCCAGAGGAAGTTCAATGTCTATATTGAAGCGGTCTCCCACAGAAAGACAATGTTCCACCTTGCACCCAAGTTTTTCCACTGCCAGTAAAAAGGGGGCGGGATGGGGCTTGGATACCTTGCAGGTGTCTAGGCCAATTACCAAGGGAAAGAATTCCTCCACTCCCAGAGCTGCCAAGGTCTTTCGTCCCACAAGCACAGGATTGTTGGTAAGGCAGGTCAACTGGTATTTTTTGCTTAAAACTTCCAAGGTTGTCACCAGTTTGTGGTCTCGACTCAAAAATTGACCTGGTTCCAAAAGCTCTTCCCGCCAGCGAATGCTTTCTTCTATGGGATAGCCCAGCTGTACAAAGGTGTTGCCTAAGCTCAAGATTTCACCATTATGTGTTTCTGCCCAATTCCTCTGTATAGCTTCTATTCTGTGGAGGGCTTCATGGTTAGAAATTCCTTCCAGTTGGCCATAGTGGTGAATCTGTATCTGGTTTTGCTGCAGGGCATATTCTTTGTGGCTGTAGAGGGTAGAGTCAATGTCAAAGATGATGGCCTTTGTCTGTGGTGGAATTTTATAGATTTTCACAATTTATTTTACAGGTGATTCAAAAAACTTGTGAATTTGAACCAAGGTCCTGGCTCCCTCTTGGATTGACTTGAATTTCCCAAGGCCATAATAGCCCAATACAGCGTTCCCTACCAGCTCGGCATCGGCACAGGCGGTAATAGAAAAGGCTGCCCCCACTATCTGGCTCTTGTACTGAAGCCAAAGGGGATTTTTTGCCTGTCCCCCTGTGGTACAGATGGTGCTGTCAATTTTTGTTCCTGTTAATGTGGCTATGGTAGCAAGTTTTTCGTAAGCAAGCTTTACTTCTACCGCCAGTTCTTCCATCAGTTGAAAACCTGCGGTACTTATTGGTGGATTTTGCAACAAAGCTGCCACAAAATCTTGATAGTTCAAATGAGGTGCAACAGCCTTTTTCAACTTGCTGAACCGAGTGCCACTGTCAGGCAAAAGAACGCTGGCATTAAAAAGACCTGGAATTACAGAAGGTAAAACTCGAATACCTTGGATACCAGCCCTTTGTATGGCTTCAGAAGGATTTTTATCCAAACATAGGTTGATTCCCTCGCTGCTTCCTGCCCGATCACAGATTTTTCCCGGTTCCAAGGTATTGGTACCGATAAGGGCTACGGTAAAGTCTGGGCCACCACAAAACACTGGAGTTGTGGAAGCTAATCCCAGCTTGTCTGCAATTTCTGGCAACAAGGTTCCTGCACTAGTGGCAGGCTCTACAAAATCAGGCAATTTTGAGCCTTCAATTCCTAGCTTTTCTAAAGAATCTTGATTCCAGTAGGCTGGAGCAAATCGTTTTTCTGGTAAAATGGTCAAGAATCTGCCAGTAAGCTTCCAAATCAAGTATTCTGGCCCAGAAATAATCTTTTCTGTTTTATTCCATTCTACTGGAAAGAGACGCTTAAAGGCTAAAAGCCGAGGGAGAAAAATTGAAAATAACCCATGAGAAGCTAATTCTTTTTGGATTTCTTCAAAAATGGCTGGTGCTACAGGATGATTCCATAAAAAAACTTCACCAGCAGTAGTTGCTAAGGTTGGCCCATTTCCAGAAATACAAATCCCTTCAATGGGTTCCTCTGGTTTTTCTTGACACAACTTTCGGGTGGCTTCCTGCAAGGCAGAAAACCAATGGTCTCCAGAAAATAATTGTGGCAGGCAACAGGGATTGTCTCCAAAATCAGATGCACAAAGTCCTTCTTGATTGAATTCTGGTTTTGGAAAAAGTACTCTAGATTGACATAAAACCTGCCCTTGTAGATTTACAAGGGCAGTTTTTAATGAGGAAGTTCCAATATCAGCACAAAGAATGGACATTAGTCTCTTTTTACCAATTTCTCGATAATGTTTCTATTGTCCAACAGGTCGCTGAGGGACTGGTTGTGATGAAGACGAGTGATTACGTTAGCAAAAAGGCCACTGACGTTAGTACTGATATACCATTCGTGCTGCAAAAGCTCCTCGTGGTATACAGCATTTGTTCCAATAACTCGGTAGAACAAGCCCTTTTTGTATGCCTCGTTAAACTGCTCAATGGCATTTCCAGTAAAGAAGGGGAGACTAATGGCAGCAATTACCTTGGTGGCTCCCTGTTCCTTCAGGAATTCCATGGCCTTCAGCAAGGTTCCACCTGTACCCAGCATGTCGTCTGCCAAGAAGGCTACCTTTCCCTGAACATCTCCCAAAAGCTTTACAGACTTGATGTTTGTGGCCTTTGCATCCTGAGTTACCACAGAATAATCCCGCTCCTTGTAAATCATGGCCAAGGGAGTTTTCAGTCCAGTGGCATAGAACTTATTGCGGTCAATGGCTCCTGTGTCAGGAGAAACTACAATCAAATCTTCAGTTTTATTGGTTAAATCCACCAGTTTGGATAGTTCTCGGATAATCTGATAACTGGCATGAAGGTTTTCTACATGGGTTCTGCTAAAAGCATTTACAATTTCTCGAGAGTGTAAGTCTAAGGTGATGATACGGGTAACACCCATATTTTCGTAGATATGGCCAAGGAGACTGGCTGTCAGTCCTTCTCGTCCCTTCTTTTTATGCTGACGACTGTAGGGATACACTGGAAGGACGAGGGTAATGTTTGCTGCTCCAGCTTGATGAACGGCATCGATGGTTACCAGCATGGACATTATATGGTCGTTTACGGAAAGTACTTGTGTGTTTTTGCCACCATTAAGCTTAAGTGGTTGGTGGTTTTCTACATCTTGGAAGATAAAAACATCCTTTCCACGGATACATTCATTGATTTCTGTCTTAAATTCACCGTTCATAAAGTAGGTGAACTGGGCATCAACCTTAAAATGGGGAACACGATACTTATCTGTAGAGCCTTTGACACAAAGGTTTGTAGTCTGAACATCATTTAAGAAGTTCATGTTCTTTGTCAATTGGTCTTTAGTCAGATAATAACGCTTAGAAATAGCATCAGCTTTGAGATTAAAGCGATGCTTGTACATGTGTCGCAGATGATCGATAACCTCATCAGCGAATTTTTCTCCACCAGGGCATGCTACAATGGCAAGATTTGTAGGTTCAGAATAGGGCATGAGTCAACCTCTTACGTGATGCTTGTAATTGTAATGATACCACTTTTTATATCTTTTGTCTATTCACACTTGTTAGCTAAAAACCTTGGCAAAATACGAAAAAAAAATGTTAATTTTTAGTAAAAATTATTGTTTTAATAATTTAATTATTATAGAAGAAAATATATAGATAAAAAAAAATTCTCTTTTGACATTTTTTTCATCTGTGGTATAATTGAGATTGACATTATATTTGTTAAGGAGGCTTCTATGGCTAAAGCTGCTTCAAAGAAGGGTGTGCTGGAACGGATTTCTGGTGGCGCCGCAGCATTCATGCAGAAATTTCTGCCTGATGCATTTTTGTTTGCTGTTGTTTTGACAGTAATTGTTTTCTTGTTCGGTATGATTGCTACTGGACAGGGACCTCTTGACATGCTGAACCATTGGGGTAAAGGTGTTTGGGGACTTCTTGCATTCAGTATGCAGATGGTACTGGTTCTTGTAACTGGTCACGTGCTTGCTCTTGCTCCCCCTTTTAAGAAGCTTTTGGTAAAACTTGCTGGTATTCCTAAGACTCCTTTCCAGGGAATTGCCTTGGTAACTATCGTTTCT
>JAGCMR010000054.1 GCA_017646305.1 Spirochaetaceae bacterium | reverse complement strand
TGATTTATGGGGGTACAATAAAAGAAAGCAGCCTAAGACGATTAACGAGCTTTGCACACTACAGTTAATGCGCCTTGACGTGCAATTCAATGTTAAGGAGTCAAGAAATGAAAGAAACACACGGAACGCAAACAGTAGAACTTGTAGCAGGAAGAAAGATTGTGCTTTCCTCAGGAAAGGGGCAGACAAATGTTGATGACTTAAAGTGGCTTATGGCAACAGTTTTACGTCATGCCGCAGCATGGAAGGCTACAGGATGGGCTTATATTGCTGATTGTTCCGAAATGGGACCCGTTGGGCCAAATGAAGGTGGACAGCTTGTAGAAATGACAAAGGCCTTTGTAGAGGCAGGATGTAAGGCATTTGGTTTTGCAGAAGGCTCCTCCCTCATGTTAAAGATTCAGGCTAAAAAGAATACCCAGATGTCTCAGACTGGTGTTCTGGAAGGCCACTTTGCTACAGTACCAGAGGTTCTGGACTGGCTTCAGCAGGATGTTCATATTTAACCATATACCCCTCCAACTAGATTCTGGACAGTTCTTAAGGTTTGTCAGTCTTGGGAACTGTCCTTTTTCATTTTAAAAGCCTTGTGGAGCAGCCCCTACAAAATCTGCAATGACTTTTTTCAAGAGTCCCTTGTTCCTTCCAAGAAAAATTTGTATCATGACCCCATGGAAAAAGACTCTCAGCTACAAATCTTTCAGCCCATTATCTTTCCATCCCCAGAAGATGCCCACCAAGGTATTGTTGCCATTACCCACGAACTGACTCCCGTCCTGTTGTATTCAGCCTATTTACAAGGCATTTTTCCCTGGTTTAATCAGGAAGAAGGAGAGCCTGTGGTGTGGTGGTCTCCTGATCCAAGATTTGTGCTTTTTCCCCAGGAATTTCACCTGCCTAAGCGACTTAAACGATTTCTAGCCCACAGTCCCTACACCTACACCATGAACAAAGCCTTTTCACAGGTGATTACTGGCTGTGCCAAGGTAAAGCGGCCAGACCAGCATGGCACCTGGATTGGCCCTGCCATGATTGATGTGTACTGCCAGCTTTTTGACTGTGGAGTGGCCCATTCCGTGGAGGTATGGCGAGAAGAGCAGCTGGTGGGTGGTTTGTACGGTGTCCTTGTGGGTCAAGTATTTTTTGGAGAATCCATGTTTTCTCTGGAACCAGATACGTCAAAGTCAGCCTTTGCCCATTTTGTGCAGGCCTTTCGTAATTGCGGTGGTCAGCTCATTGATTCCCAGGTATACACCTCCAATTTAGCTCGATTTGGGGCAAGAAATATTAGCCGCACCGCTTTTCTGCGGCTGGAAAAGGATTTTCTTACTAAAAGTCTTACGAAAAACCTCCAAGATGAATTTATTCAGGTGGTGAATCAAAGCTCCGCCCCATAAACAGTCTCTAAGAAAAATCTAGGAAACAGATTTGCTTTCTCCTATTCCTTTAACGTACACTTTAGGGTAACGGAGAAATCATGAGTTCGAAATATTCTCAAGAGCAAAAGCTTGCAGCAGTACAGGCATATATCAAAGGCGAAGGAGGGATTCGTCAAATTGCTCGAGATTATCAGGTTTCTCGAGGAGCCTTGATTCAATGGGTTGCCTATTACAAGAAAAACGGCTGCCTTCCTGATACCACCCCTAAAACAACACCAAGTCCTCACCCACTCCAATTCAAGCTGGAGGTTTTATATTGGCAGCAGCTTCACGATGCCTCCGACCTAAAAACTGCCGTTACCTTTAAGCTGCGGGGAATGGAAATAGTCTCCAAGTGGCGAAAACACTATTTACAGGGCGGGAAATTTCGGCTCATTCGTGACAGAGGCGGCAAGATAACGCTGGTGGAAAAGAAAAAACTGGTGGAGCGACCTAAATCACCAGTACCAGTTAAAAAAGCAGACAATCTTCCACAGGAAAGTTGAGGGAGAAACCTTCAGTGGTGAGCAAGCCCCATCAATCCCCCTTAACAAGGGAATAAAGTTATTCTACAATACTGGAAGGAAAATCCAAGGGGGAATTATGGACTCCACTGAAAGTGTGAAAAATCAGCGGCGGGCAGTAATCATTGGGGCGGCGGCTATAAGCAATTATGAAAAGTTAGCCACTTTTTTGCAGCCAAACAGAGACTTTTACATGTACTGCGACGGTGGGCTTTTACACCAAAGGCAGCTCGAAGAGTACTGTGGACAAGCACTATCCCCAAACTTAATAGTGGGAGACTTTGATTCCTACCAGCTGCCAGAAGGCTTTGTTACCTCAGATTTTCCCTGCCAAGTAATCCAGCTGCCTCGGGAAAAGGACGACACCGACACCTGGTTTGCAGTAAAAGAAGCCCTCCGCCGTGGTTTTACGGATTTTTTGCTCCTTGGCGTGGTGGGACAACGACTGGACCATAGCTTGGGAAACCTGTCTATTTTGCTACATCTTCACCAGCAGGGAGTACAAGCCCAGCTGTTGGATGATTTTTCCCAGATGGAAATTGTGGGCAACACCCCGGTGTTTGTTACAGCGGATTTCAGCTATTTTTCCCTGCTAAACATCTGCGGTCTTGCAAAGGAAGTGACCATCAAAAATGCCCAGTATCCTCTGGACAAGGCTGAAATCAACTGTACCTACCAATATGCCATCAGTAACCAAGTACTACCAGGACAAGTTGCTGAAATTACCGTAGGACAGGGCTCCTTGCTCCTGATAAAGGTTTGGTAAGGTGGGGTTTATAAAAAAATCCCCACAAGTCAGAGAACCTGTGGGGGCAAAACCAACACGATACTACTTTATGTTAGGTGTACTACAGCACAATTATTTCAGCAGGGCAACCTCCAAATCCTGAAGCATAATATCCAAGGCAGTAATTCCACCTTCTG
>JAGCMR010000004.1 GCA_017646305.1 Spirochaetaceae bacterium | reverse complement strand
ACTCATCTACGGTTTGCAGGAATTTCAGGATGAAGAGCGAGCCCTAGAGTTTGCAGTGGCAGCCTCCTGTCTCAAGCACACCATTCCAGGAGACTTTAATCTTTCCACAAAGGATGAAGTCCTTGCCCTGATGGCAGGTGGTGGCTCTGGACGAGTTCAGCGGTAAAAGGAAATAATTATGGAAAGATTTGCACAAGTATACAATAAAATTGGTGAAGTAGGGATTATTCCCGTAATTAAGTTGAATCGAGTGGAGGAGGCAGTTCCCCTTGCTCAAGCCTTGCTGGCGGGAGGAATTCCTGTGGCAGAGGTAACCTTTCGGACAGAGGCGGCAGCTGAAGGAATTGCAACTATTCGGCGAGAATTTCCTCAGATGTTGGTGGGGGCGGGAACGGTGCTGTCCACTGAACAAGCCACCGCAGCCATTGATGCTGGTGCTCAGTTTGTGGTTTCCCCTGGCTCCAACGGTAAGATTATTGACAGGGTTTTGACTGCAGGAGTTGCCATGATTCCTGGTGTTGCCACTCCTACAGAAATTGAGGCCGCTATGGAAAAGGGCTTGCGGGTGTTGAAGTTTTTTCCTGCAGAGGCCTTAGGTGGTATTGCCATGCTAAAGGCTTTGTCTGGTCCCTATCCCCAGATTAAATTTGTTCCCACAGGGGGTATTTCTGCTGGCAACATGAAGGAGTATCTTCATCAAAAAAATGTGCTGGCGGTAGGTGGTAGCTGGATGATTCACTCTGATTTGGAAATTGTACAGCAGTTATGTCAAGAAGCCCAAAAATCTGTAGGTTCTGTTGAAAGGAGTATATAAGTATGGAAGAGATATTGCATTTGTTGCAGGATAATGCCCGTTTGTCTGTGGCAGATATTGCTGCTATGACAAAGAAAAGCGAGGCTGAAGTTCAGCAGATTATTAGCGGACTGGAAAAGGATGGTGTTATCCTGAAGTATGCCGCCATTGTAAATCCAGAAAAAGTAGCTGAGAGCCGAGAAAAGGTTCGGGCAGAAATCGAAATTCAGGTTACTCCAGAGCGGGAACACGGTTTTGATGCCATTGCAGACCGCATTTATCGCTATCCTCAGGTAAAGTCCTTGTATCTCATGTCTGGTGGTTATGACTTGAAGGTAGTTATTGAAGGTGAATCCCTGCAGGATGTGGCCTTCTTTGTGGCCCGAAAGCTTTCTACCTTGGAAGGTGTTAAAAGCACCAAAACCCACTTTATGCTGAAGGCATATAAAGAAAATGACGTGCTGTACGTTGACGAAAAAAAGGATCGTCGTGAGGGAGTTACTGCCTAATGAATGATCGTCAGGATAGATTTTCAGATAAAATCACGGGAACACCTCCTTCTGGAATCCGCAAGTTTTTTGAGTTGATTCAAGGGCGTGACGATATTATCTCCTTGGGTGTCGGTGAGCCTGATTTTTCAACTCCTTGGATTATGCGAGAAGAAGCCTTTTACCACCTGGAAAAGGGGCATACCTCCTATACCTCCAACTGGGGCTTACTGGAATTGCGTCAGGAAATTTCCAAGTATCTTCAGAGGTATAATCTGCACTACGACCCAAGCTCCGAGATTTTGATTACCATCGGTGTGTCGGAGGCCATTGACGTGGTGCTTCGTTCCATCTTGAATCCTGGGGATGAAATCATTATTTGTGAGCCCTGCTACGTGTCCTATCAGCCCTTGGCAGCCCTCTGTGACACAAAGCTCATTCACCTTGATACCTCCGTCAATGGTTTTTATCCCACAGCGGAGCAAATCAAGGCTGCCATTACACCAAAAACAAAGGCATTAATGCTTTGTTCACCAAGTAATCCCACTGGTCGCATGATTCCTGCTGCCGAGCTGGAAAAAATCGCCCAGCTGGTGCAGGAGCATCAGATTTGGGTACTGTCCGACGAGGTATATTGCGAGCTGGTATATGATGATAACAAGCATTGTTCCATCGCTTCCTTTCCTAGTATGAAAGATTATACCATCGTATTGAATGGATTTTCCAAGGCCTTTGCCATGACTGGTTGGCGAATCGGTTATTTGTGTTGTAGCAAGGAATTAATGGATCAGGTGTACAAGCTCCATCAATACAGCACCATCTGTGCTCCCATTATGAGTCAGTATGGAGCCTTGGAGGGGTTGCGTTCAGGCTGGTCTGAGGTGGAACGAATGCGTGTTTCCTATCAGCAACGACGGAACATCATGTACAAGGCCTTTGTGGAAATGGGCTTGGATGTGGTGGAGCCAGAAGGTGCCTTCTACATCTTCCCCAATATTTCTTCCACAGGTTTGACGGCAGAGGAATTTGCCACTCGTCTCATAGAAGAATATCAGGTGGCAGTGGTACCTGGTGATGTTTTTGGAGCTGGTGGTGCTGGCTACATTCGCTGTTGCTATGCCACTGACATCAACAAGATAAAGATTGCCCTGGAGCGAATTGCTACCATGGTAAAGAGTTTAAAATCAAAATGAAATTATAATGGTGCTGGATAAAACCAGTACCATTATAATTTAAACTTACCTAGTAATTCATCCATTTGAGAAATGCTTTCTCGAGTAGTGGTAGCCATTTCAAATACATTGGAGGCTGCCTCATTAATACCAGTAGAGCTTCGTGTCATTTCATCCATGTTGGCATTTACCTGTCCTACAATCTGTTCCAGCATAATCATCTCTTTGGCAGCCCGCTCAATACCATCATTCATGGACTGGGCTGTAGCCTGCACATCGGTAGAGGCATAATTGATGGAGCGAAGGGCATCTAGCACTTCTTGAGAGGTTTGGTTTTGCTCCAGCATGGCATTGGCAATTTCTTGAACCAGCTTTTCTGTTTCTCGTACCTTGGAGGTAATTTGCAAGAAGCCCTGTCGAGAGGAGTCAGAGGTGTTAACAACTTCACGGATGGTAAGTGAAATCTTCTTTAGCTCCTGGCTAATGGCTTTAGATTGTGTTCGAGAGTCTTCTGCCAGCTTTCTGATTTCATCGGCAACAACGGAGAAGCCTGCACCTGCTTCACCTGCGTGGGCTGCCTCAATGGCGGCATTCATGGCCAATAGGTTTGTTTGGCTTGCAATCTGGGAAATCACATTGTTTGCTTCCATTAGAAGCTGGGATTGGGTGGCCATTTCGGCAATGCTTTCATGAACCTTATCCTGACGACTCTTGTTGTCCTCAGTAATGTTGCTTAAAAGCTGGTATTCGCTGCTCATTTTTTCTACGGAACGGGAAACTGCAGAAATATTTCCTACCATTTCTTCAATAGAAGCAGAAGCCTCCACAATTCCTGATCCTTGGCTTTCGATTTGTATATCTAGCTCACGGACTCCACTGGTATTTTCCTCTAGGATTGTGGAAAGCTCCTCAAAGGTACTAGTTTGAGTCTGTACAGAGTTACGAACATTGCTAATATTTTCAAGAATTTGAGTTGTTGCTTTGGCTGTCTGCTGGGCATTTTCGCCCAAGGTGTTACCAATAAGTTCGAGCTTTTCCTGGGCGGCATTAAGCTGGCTTACAAGCTCATGCTGCTGTTGGATGAAGGTATTGATGGAATGACACATAATACCAATTTCATCATTCTTCCGCACAGGAATTTGGTAGGTTAAGTCTGACTGGCCTGTGGTTCCGTTTAGGTTTTCCATGGCTCGCATGGCTCCCTTCAAGGGCTTCATAATAACACGGTGGATAAGGAAATAAACTGTGCCACAAACGAGAAGTACCACCACTACCATTAGTGGAATGATGGAGGTAGTCAGCTGAAAGATGATTCCATCAAGGGAGCTTACTGGAATGGATACTTCAAACATTACCAGATTATCCTTGTCGGGGGTTTTTGTGGGGTAAAAATAAGAAAGGTAGGAGATTCCACCTATTGTAATGGCGGCTTGGTAATCATCTCCATTCTGTTGTACAACCTGTTGGATATGGGCATTGTGATGGGGATTGTCTGAAAGCACTTCAATGTTCTCTCCAGAAAGGGTGGTAGAAACACGTCTGTCGTTAATGTGAACACTTACCTCGTTTCCCACAATCCTTCCGTATTGCTGGATGGTGCTGGAGCGAGAAAGCAGCAGGTTTCCCACCAATACACCTTGGATTCTGTTGAAATTGTCAATGAGGGGAGTGGCAACAATAAAGTACAGCTGTCCATTCCGTGAGGAAAGACTTAACATGGTGGTTCCTCCCAGTGCGGATTTAACCACCAGCTGCTCTGATTCGGAATTCATGTTTTTAATGGAATTGTCTGTAGAAATGAGTATTTGTCCAGCAGGATCTAACAAGGTTACTGATTGCAGGTCATTTTCTGAACGTATGTCATTAAGGAAATAAAACATGTCAACTCGATTTTTCCGTTGCATCATCAGCATGGTTTGTTCTAGCAGTGTGGATTGGGTAAAAACAGCCTTCATGGTTTGGCCTTCCTGCCACATGAGGGTTTCTATTACCTCTGTATCTCCTTGTAGCTGTTCACTATAGATGCTTTGAATAGTGGTTCGTAGAATGAGACTTACAGCAAAAATTAAAACAGAACTGGCAATGAGGTTCAAAACAGAAAGAGGAGTGAGAATTCTTCGGTACAGAGATTTTTTCTTCTGAGTTCCCTGATTTTCGGTATTTTTAAAGAGAAATTTCTTGGACATGGATAACTCCTTTCCATTTAATAATATATTATTTATCGATATTTTTACAGGTATTCATGATGAAAAATGGAGTTATTTTTTTACAGCATAAAAGTGAACGGTAGAAATATGAAAAGAAAAAGTGTATACTCGATTCCATGTCGATTATAGAAATTCGAGATTTGACATTTTCCTATCCAGAACGGAATTTAGAGGCGGTAAAAAATGTCTCCTTTTCTGTGGAGAGGGGTGAATATATTGCAATTTTGGGAGCCAATGGCTCCGGAAAAAGTACCTTAGCTCGTTTAATTTGCGGATATCTAGAGCCTTCATCGGGAAGTATTATACGAGAAGAAAATATGAGGCTGGGACTGGTGTTCCAAAGTCCTGGAGACCAGATTGTTGCCAGTGTGGTGGAAACAGATACAGCCTTTGGTCCCCGTAACCTACGATGCTCTGAAGAAGAGGTAATCGGTAGAACTGTTTCCAGTCTTGATTCTGTAGGCTTGCTGGAACGATTGTTGGATAAAACTCGGGATTTGTCTCAGGGACAAAAGCAAAAGCTGGGAGTGGCGGGAATTGCTGCCCTTCATCCCACAGTCTTTGTGCTGGATGAGTCCACCTCCATGATTGACCCAGAATCCCGCAGCCATTTGCTGGATTTAATGGATAAGTGGCATCAACAGGGACAAACGGTGCTGCATATTACTCATAGTCTGGAAGAAGCCCATCGTGCAGCACGTGTTATTGCCATGAACGAAGGGCAAATAATTTTTGACGGTTCTCGGCAGCAATTTATGGCCCATGGCGACATGGAAAAACAGCTTTTTGGTGAGCCACTTCCTGGTAATACCTTTGTATCATGTCCCTCTGCCCAGTGGGTTCCAACCTTGGAAAATCCCTCCCAAGAAGCTCCTGATGGCTTCCAAAATGATGCAGCTTTAATTTTCCGCAACATTACCTTTGCCTATGGTCAAGATGATTTTAGCGAGGAAAATCACAGTAAAGCTAAGCCTCTGTTTGAAAATTTTTCTTTGGCAGTGGAGGCTGGTCGTCTAACAGCCTTAATGGGGCCCTCTGGCTGTGGTAAATCTACCTTGATGGAAATTGCCGCTGGGCTTTTGTCAGTTCCTGCTGGGGAAGTGTATAGCAATTCCCGTTCCTTATTGGCCTTGCAAGATAGTGACCACGGTCTTTTTGAAGAATTTGCTGCTGATGATGTGGCCTTTGGTCCCCGAAATCAGGGAATTGCTGGAAAGGAACTGGTCAAAAAAGTTCAGTTTGCCATGGAGCAGGTGGGGCTTCCCTACGAAAAATTTGCGGAGCGTCAAACCATGACCCTTTCTGGAGGTGAAAAACGTAAGGTATCTCTAGCAGGAATCATTGCTATGGAGGGCCAGGTTCTCCTATTTGATGAGCCTACTGCTGGCCTTGATGCTAAAAGTCGCCGTAAGGTAATGGAAATGCTCTTATCTTTGGTGCAATCGGGAAAGACTGTGCTTTTTACTACCCATCGTGAGGATGAAGCTATGATTGCCCATCGTGTAGTTAAGCTTGAAGCTACTACTCCTGTTGCCATTAAAGAGGTTTTGGTGGCAGAAAGGCTATTGAAAGAAGCATCCTCTGGAGAAGCCTTTGAAGAAATCGGCATGTTACATCAGCAACAGGCCCTTGGTGGTGTTGGTTTGCTAAAATTTTTGTCTAGCTTTGGAAGGAGCTTTTCTTCTGGAAGCAATAAGCCTTCTGTAATTCAGGGGCTTCCAGCCTTGGTAAAATATCTATTGTTTTTTGCCCTTTTTATTTTTTCCTTTGTAACAAAAACTGTTGCTTTGGCAGGAATTGGGGTTGGATCTGTTCTTGTTTATGGAATATTGGCTCGATACCCCCTAAAAAGTGGCTTTTTGGCTATCTTAAAATTAATTCCTTGGTTGCTATTTTTCTTCTTGATTCAGATTTTTTTCCTACCGGTTTATGACACCGACAAGATTTTGTGGGAAGCAGGATTTTTAGTAATAACAGATACAAAGGTGCTTTCTGGCGTCCTGTTGTTGCTCCATCTTACGGCAGCCTTTATTTCCTTGTCGGTATTTGTGTTCTCCATTTCTGAGCAGGAAATTCTTGACGGCTTGGAAAGCCTGCTCTATCCCTTGGGGAAATGTGGCTTTCCTGTGCGTCACGTAACCTTGGTTGCAGGTATTGTATTCCGCTTTGTTCCCCTGCTGGCTCAAGAGGCTGCCCTTATTGTAAAAATTCAGCTGATTCGTGGAGGCTTGGGGGATGCAACTGGCTTTTTTGCAAAGATTCGGATTCTTCTTCCTCTGCTGATTCCCTTGACCATCAGAACCTTGAACCAAGCTTCGGTGCTGGCAGATGCCTTGACTGCTCGGTATTATTCATAAGACTCAAGGAGAGTCCACTGTTTTCCTGTGGGGAAAATATTGGCATTTGACTGAAAATATTGTATACTGCTGACAAATAATGCAGTTTTCAGAGGTGTAATATGCGTAGACGAGCTCTTATCAGTGTGTTTGTAAAAGATGGTGTTTTGGAGTTGGCAAAATTTCTCCACAACAATGACTGGGAGATTCTTT
>JAGCMR010000053.1 GCA_017646305.1 Spirochaetaceae bacterium | reverse complement strand
TTTTGCAAACATGTTTATAGCTGCGGACACGGTCAGTCCCACAGACTCGCAAAATCCCTCAAAAGCTGCCTTTGTATTGTCATCCATTCTCACACTTATACTAGCCATTGTATTACTCCTTGTATACAAAGTAACACTTTACTCCTTAATTTGTCAACAAAAAACTGTATTTAAGCTTCTAAAAATCACCAGCATTGATTATTTTAGTGCCTTCCCGATACAATGACAGTGAGAATTAATATGAACCTAGAGCCTTTTGATCCAAAATACATCCCAGAGATTGTGGGCTGGGTAACGCCTCTCTGGTCCATGATGGACCTTGATGCTGATGTGTCTGAAAAGTTACCTGAAAAAAAGCAGGATTTAGACGTGGAATTTATTGTTCGGCACAATATCTTCTACAATGAATTTGCCTTTCAGCTTGTTCAAGGGGAAGAATTGCAAGCTGTGGCCTTTGCTGCCCGGAAAGAAGAAGAAACCCATGCCCTTCAGTGGCTGGAAGAAAATAGTGGAACTCTTTCTGGAAGGGAAAGGGAAAGCCTGCAGCGGGTAGTGGACTATCTTGAACATATGGATGCTAAAACTTGTAGCTTTATGGAAAAGGATGATATACGCCTTAGTCTTTTTGCCAGTAGTCAGCGGGGATGTGGCAGCTTGATTTTATCCCAGCTAGAAGAAAAGCTTAAGATGGCAGGCTTTAAATCCCTGTATTTGTGGACAGATAGCGATTGCAATTATCAGTGGTATCCAACCCATGGCTTTACCTTAGTGGAGGCCGAAGGGAATGAAACCTTTTCCACACCAGAAAAAAAGTTTATGACCTATATTTTTAGAAAGGAGCTGTAAAAAAAGCAAGGAGTTTTGAGAAAAACTCCTTGCTTACCTTATTTTATACCTTAAAGGCTCGTTCTACAGGTAGTGCGCAGACAATTCCGTTGGCTTCACTGCGGATTCCATGCTCCTTGTTTACTGCATCCATAATATTGGTGGCAATGTTGGAGGCAGCCAAAATCATGATGATTTCCCGTTCCTCCGTTACATCCTGTATACCGAATTGAGCCATAATACCTGCTTCAGTAAGGCGGGATCGGATGATGGTACCACCCATGGCTCCTGCTCCACGAGCGGTGTGCATAACTTCATCGGTACAGCCTTGGTTTACAGAAATCAATATTAGCTGGTGGTGGTATTCGTTTCTCATTTCTTCTTCATCCTCTCCTTTCTGGATTTGTTTTTGTGGTGTGGTGCGGGAAATCATTTCCGCAGTGAGGCGATTGATGGCAGAAAGCTTTAATTCCATCATCAAGCCACGGTATCGGCTAGAACCGAGGTTTTCTCGGAGAATTGTTGTTAATGCAGTAACTTCCTGTTTGGGCGCAAGGCTCAAAATCACATCCTTATCGTTGCTACCTAATCCCAAAATATCCATCATTTCTGAAGGTGCCGTTCCAAAGCCCATGGTTTGGGTATGAAAGTGAATGTCTTGTTGAGTTAACATTTCCATGTAGGATTTTCCCTTTCCTCGTTCCAAGATGGAAAGAAGCAATACCATGGGATTTTCTTCTGTTGCACTCATTTGGTCACCTCCTTGTAGTAAATCATGTCGTCTTCAATCTGCAATAGTTGACTGTGGGCCTGTTGCTGGAGTTTCTTTTGCTTCATTCTACCCAGTAAACCCATTACCTGAATGGTAATAAGAGGAGTCATGGCAACCATGGCTACGATTCCAAAGGCATCTGTCATGACATTACCACCAGCTGCCTCGCAGGCTCCAATGGCAAAGGGCAGGATAAAGGTAGAGGTCATGGGACCGCTAGCAACTCCACCTGAGTCAAAGGCAATACCGGTGTAAATGGGAGGAACAAAGAAGGTGATAACTAAGGAGATGACATAGCCTACAATCAAAATGGGGAGAATGGGGATACCCGTCAAAACTCGCAACATGGAAATACCTACAGAGCAGGCTACACCGATAGACAGGGCTATACCAATGGCGTTTTGCCCAATAGCTCCGTTGGTAACCTCTGCAACCTGCTTTTTCAAGGAGTGAACGGCAGGCTCGGCGGAAACTACAAAGTATCCCATCAATGCACCAGCTGGAATCAACAAGAATTTTGTGCGAGAAGCAGCGATTCCTGCTCCAATAAGGCGACCAGCAGGCATAAAGCCTACGTTTGCTCCAGCCAAGAATAGCACCAGTCCCAGATAGGTGTAGAGACAGCCTATGGCAATTCGGATCATCTGGTGCTTGCTAAAGCTACGAGTAATGAGCTGGAATAATACTAAACAGCCAAAAATTGGGGCTAGAGCAATCAAAACTTCTTCTGCATAGTGGGGAAAGGCTTGTGCAAAAAGCAAAAACGCACCTTTTGTATCCTGAGCAATAATTAGCTGAGTTTCTGTAGTAGTAGCTGCTGGCTGAAAGGTAATGCTGAGGATTAAAACAGAAAGTATTGGTCCAACGCTACACAGGGCTACCAAACCAAAGCTGTTTTCGTGGGCATTCTTTGCGTGACTCATCATGGCCATACCTGCACCTAATGCCATAATAAAGGGTACGGTGATGGGGCCTGTGGTAACACCGCCAGAGTCAAAGGCTGCGGGGATAAAGTCATCGGGGGCAAAGAAGGCTAAAATAATAACGATGATATAAAAGATAATTAATAATCGAGAAAGGGGAATACCTGTACGGGTTCGTACCATGGAGATGGTCAAAAAGATACCCACACCAATACCTACAGACATAATCAAGGTCATATTAGGTACAGAGGGAACTTGCTCTGCCAATACGGTGAGATCGGGCTCTGCGATGGTGATTATCACACCCAATACAAAACAAATAATCATTGGGATGAGAATGTGTTT
>JAGCMR010000052.1 GCA_017646305.1 Spirochaetaceae bacterium | reverse complement strand
GTAAGTACCTGTGTTTGAATGATTCCTGTTGCGGGGCGAATTTCAAGAATTTGTCCCGGTTTTGTGTCAGCTGGACTGCGGATATCCTTGCCAGTGGCCTTGTCCTGTACCATAGAATATCCTCGAGCCAAAATTGCCGACGGATTTGCTCCTTCCAAGTCCCGAAGGCTATTTTCTATGCGATGGCGGGCATCCTTGCATTTTTCTTCCATGGCAGAAAGAATGAGCTCCTTGGCAGTGTCGAATCGAGCCAGAAGTGGCTGCTGAATGGTTCGGAACCGCAGCTCTAGGGAATCGGGAGTGAAGGACTTGACTAAAAGCCGCATTCGATCCAGCCGACTGGAAATGCTTTCGTAAAAATCCCGTCGCCAATACTCCATCTGTCCTGTTACTTCTGTAAGAAGCGGCGTCACTAATTCTGCTGCAGCGGAGGGTGTGGGAGCTCGCATGTCGGCAGCAAAGTCAGAAAGGGCCCAGTCAATTTCGTGTCCCACAGCAGACACCACGGGAATGGTAGATTCTGCCACGGCTCGTACCACAACCTCTTCGCTAAAGGGCAAAAGGTCTTCTAGCGAGCCGCCACCACGACCTACAATCAGCACGTCTGCCATGTTGTAGGCGTTGGCCACTGCAATCATACGGGCAATGGCAGGTGCTGCGTCGGCTCCCTGAACCTGACAGGGGAGGACGGTAACAGACACCTTGGGATTACGCCGTCCCATAATTTGAAGGATGTCTCGTAAGGCTGCTCCTGTGGGGCTGGTGACCACTGCTACTCGTTGGGGAAAGTAGGGAAGGGGACGCTTTCTGTCTTGGTCAAAAAGCCCTTCTTCTGCCAAACGCCGCTTTCGTTCCTCCAGCATCATCAAGATATTGCCAGTTCCGGCTAGCTCCATGGATTCTACTATAATTTGATAGCTTCCTCGTGGAGCGTAGACTGAAATGGAGCCCTTGGCTCGCACTAGGGTTCCATCTGCTGGGGTAAAGTTTAGTCCTCGCATCCTGCCCTTGAACATAACGGCAGAGATGGTGGCATCCTTATCCTTGAGCACAAAATACAAATGACCAGTGCTGGCTGGCTTGCAATTGGAAATCTCACCTTCTAGAGTAATGCTCGAAAATCGAATTTCCAGCAAGTCCTTTATACGGGAAGTGAGCTCTGACACTGTGAGTACAGGGGGAGTGGTGGTATCCATGGGTGCAGTATAGCATAGGTAAATTGAAAGTGAAAGGGGCAACAGGGAAACCCTAATCAGCCTCGCACTTCGCTACGCTCACAGTTCGGCTGCTCAGGGAACCTCCCTGTTGCCCCAACTCTTTCGTTCATCGGGCTATACTGCTGGGTCGATGGGGCTGGTACTAGGGTGGCGTCGGTAGGTGCCCCTCCCGCCTTTCCTGCCCAACTCTTTCGTTTATTGGGCTATACTGCGAGTAGATGGGGCTGGTACTAGGGATGATTTAAGAAATCACACAAAAAATCAAGCTTTTTCTGGGAAACGCATTTTTTTGTGAGTTCAAACCTAGCAGTTATGGTAAATCATAAAATATGATTAGAAAGGTTTTCCATAATAATGTTCTTAGAAATAAAGACAATATGAAAAGAGGCGCAACAGGTCTTGGTAGATATGATGTAGATAATAATTCAAAAAATTTTTAGTTCCATATTACTCTAGCAACTAAAAAGCATGAGATTTTTTGAAGGTTCACTCTCCTGGGTCAGCCTACAAGCCTATTCTAAAAAAATTATATATTAACACTGTACAAATTAACAGTGCTAGTATTCTTTTCTTTTATTTGTTGTATTCTTATAATATAAAAACATAACTGAAAAAAGTTTTTTTGAAGCCTTGGTTCTAGGAATCTCTGGAAAGTCATCAGGCAAACACATAAGTCTCATAATCTCTCTAACACTTAAATATCTATCTTCAGTTGGATGCCGACTTTTTAGAAAGATGGAATAGACTTTTAAAAGATCCTGAGATGACTCGAACTAAAAAAGGTGTATCATTTAATCTCAATCAACGTATTTCTTTAACATGAAACAGAGATTATAGAAAATCATCATATCACAACCTGTTAATTCAATTTCCATAATGTCTCGCTTGTTTTCTACAGTGAACATTCCATCAAAATATCTACAAATATCTTGATAGTGTTTGTATATGTTTCTCTTATAACGAGCACCCCAGCCAAAGAATCCTCTACAGTAGATTGTCCATTGTAACCAAGGCCACCATGAAAGACGGCTTGTTAGAATTTTTGTAATTCTTGTCTTATTCAAGTCACCATCATCAATCAAAACGCCAATGAATTTATCAAGCACAATCTCATCAAAAAGACTTCCCATTCTTTTTGTGAATTCTTTATCTCTGTAGCAAGGATAATCCTCCTCCAACCATGCAGAATGCATGAATCTTCTCATCTTGCAAAGGAAGTAAATTGTGTCCTTTGATACTTCATAAGTCTTTTCATTCTTCTTTTTCATAGCAATCATCCTTACAATTATAATATAAAAAGATGGAATAGACTTTTAAAAGATCCTGAGATGACTCGAACTAAAAAAGGTGTATCATCATCTCTCAATCTGCGTATTTTTGTAAGAGAAACCAAATATTTTCGACATCCATCTTATCAAGACCTGGTAATGGCATTTCCATAATGTCGCGCTTGTTTTCTACTGTGAAGTAACCATCAAAATATTTACAAAGTTCTTGGTAATGTTCATACATGTGACTTTTAAAACGAGCACCCCATCCAAAGAAGCCTCTGCAATAAATCATCCCTTGTAACCAAGGCCACCAACCAAAACAGTTTGCAATAAAATCTGTATATTTTTGTTTGTGAACATCTATACTAGAGAGTAGAACACCATAAAACATATTACTAAGGTTTTCATCAAAAAAGTCAGCCATCCTCTGTGTAAATTCCTTATCTCTATAACAAGGATATTCTTCATTCAACCATGCAGAGTGCATATATCTTCTCATCTTTACCAGGAAAAGAACAGTGTCTTTTGATACAGCATAAGTCTTTTCATTCTTCTTTTTCATAGCAATCATCCCTACAATTATAATTTAAAAAGAAAAATTAAAACAGTTTAAAAATCACGCTAATATATAATGAATTATTTTGTTAAGAGATGGATCATGAAGAACTTTTTATCAAAAGAAATGTAAAAGCGGTGGAGGCTGACAGCAGCTCACTGTCGCCTTACGCTTCTCTACGCTCATAGTTCGGCTGCTCAGGGAGCATCCCTGTTGCCCCAACGCTTTTGTTTAGCGGGCTATACTGTGGGGGAGAGGGGGAGGATTTAAAAAACAAAAAGGAAGCCTTAGCTTCCTTTTTTCATTTACTCTGTTTACATTCCAAAGAAATGTAAAAGCATTTTGCGGAGCTTAAAGCTCCTTGTTAGCAGGTTGATCGGAAAAATTAATCAGTAAT
>JAGCMR010000051.1 GCA_017646305.1 Spirochaetaceae bacterium | reverse complement strand
CGATGCTGATAGAAACATTACCTATGACCCAGACAATCGCCCAGAGGTGGCAAATCTGTTGATGCTGATTTCTCTTTGTACTGGAGATGAGCCCCAGCTGATTGCTGAGAGACTTGGTGACGGTGGTGGTGGAGCTTTGAAAAAGCTTTTGACTGAATCCTTGAATGAAACCCTTCGTCCTATCCGCAGTCGTCGTGCTGAACTGGAAAAGGAACCTGAATACATCAGAAAGGTGCTACTTGATGGTGTAGAGGCAGCCCAAGCCATGGCTCAGGCTACTTTACGAGAAGTTCGTTCAGTTATGAACATGGAAATCTAAACTTTAAGGAAACCCCTTTACTGCATTTCCTGCAGGGAAGGGGTTTTTGTTTCAGCTGTTGTCTCTCCCACCAAAAAATCTAAGGTTGCCGTTACATCCCCTGCAATCATGAATTCTGAAAGGGCGGGGTACTTGGTAAGAATTTCACCAAGATTTACCAATGCGGTGAAATTATTACTTTCGGTAATTTCTTGGGCTCCAGTTCCTTCGATAATGCTATTAAGATAGGCGTTTTTTGCTGAAAGATAGAGACTTGCATCAGGCATCTTTACGTCACGAATATCTGTGGAAACAATTTCCAGCCAAGGTGCTTGTTCTTTTATCTGAAGGGCTTCTACAAGTTCCTTTGTCGTAATAGTCTGAAGCTTGAGCCCAGTAGTATCATTTTGGGTTTCTTCTAGCAAATAAGAGGTGATGGCAATATTGAATTGATGAAGCTCGTCACGAATCAGCTTCTCCAATGCCTCTTGGTCTTGAAGATTATGTTGCTCTACCAAGGGAATTAAGTCTTGGGGATGGATTTTTGCCTTACTTTCCACGGTAATGGTGTAGGTAAAGTCAGGATTTCCCTCTAGCTTAGTGGCATAAAGCTGAGCGGAGGGTAATGATGAGCTAAAGGTATCTGTTTGAGAAACGGCATCAAGAGAAAAGATTCGTAGCTGAGTGTTTGTGGGTAAAAGTCTTTCCCAACGCCATAAAAATTTTCCTGATTCAATTAATTCTGGATGTATGCCACTTGTTTTTGATAGCAAAAGTCCATAATTGCCTATGGGAACATCAAATTGAACCCAACCAAAGTAAAAGACTGCTGCACCAAAGAGAATTAGTATAATTAAGGATGCCAGTGCTTTTTTCATCCTGCTAGAACCGCCTACAAAGATAATTTGAAAAAGAAAAGCACTAAAAAATCATGCCAAAATTGACGAAGCATAGTCATTGTGCTTATACTATATTATACCTAGGAAGGGGTTTTGACTGCAAGGTTTCGTATGGAAAAAAAAGAGAAAAAAATAAAGACTCCACATTATCGACATCCCCTGTTTCAACTCACCAATAGAGCCCTTGTTTTCTTTAGTCTTTTTGTGGTTGTATCCCTGCTTTTTTATATTACTGGTAGTATCAATCAGTTTTTAGATTCTAGCCTCCTGTTCATTTTGAATATTCTTCAGGTTGCTTCCATTATTGTTCTTGTTTTGTGTGTATTCTCCTTTATTCAGATAATTGTTTTTTCATTATATTATAAAGATTTATCTTACTTGTGGCATTTGTTTCATATCTTTTTTGCTGTTTTTATGTCTATCATTGGCTTTGTTTTTTCTGGTGTTATAACGGTGCTTTCTGCTGGAATGTAGGCTTGACAGAAAATCACTCCCCATTTATCATTTACGAGTTATGGCTAAACGATTGTACGGAATCCGTGGCGCTGTGTGTTGCGGAAATACTGCAGATGAAATTCAACATGCTGTGTATGACATGTGCTCTCGGCTTTTTTGCGAGAATGGATTGCAGGCGGAGGATTTTGTATCCCTCCATTTTACCATGACTGGCGACTTAGATGCATTAAATCCAGCGGCAGCCCTTCGTCGCAGTGACTGTAAAGATCTGGTTAAAACTGCTGCACTTTTTTGTAGTGCAGAGGCTTCCGTGCAAGGTGGCTTGCCCCGTACCATCCGTCTTTTGGTTACTGCCTACATGGAAGAAGGGAGTGAGCCCATTCATGTATATACTGGTGGGGCAGAGGTTCTCCGCCCTGATTTTGTCCAGTCACGAGTTTCTGCTCATCAGGTTTCACCATGAGTTCTAGATCCCCCAAGAAGGTTTGGTTAGTTAGTCGAGAATATGCTGGAATAGCTGAGGCTGGTGGCGTAAAGAACGTGGCCTGTTCCCTCTGTGAGGGCTTAGCTAGTAAGGGGGTAGATGTTACCCTGATGATTCCTCGCTACGGCTGTACTGATTTTGTCTTAACTACAGGCTATACCCCAAATGTAATTCCTCCCCAGCATATTCTGGTGGATGGTAGGGATTGTGTAGTGTCCTTTGACAAGGCTCACGTAGGCAAGGTGGAAGTTATATTTATTATCCACCAAATTTATAGTGAAAAAACAGGTGTTTACACTTATACAATGGCAGATGAGCGGCGAAACAGTGGTCATGTTAGGGGAACTGGTTTTCATGACGCTCTCATGATGGATGTGCTTTTCCAAAAGGCAGTGTTGGTGTATGGAATGGTTTCCAAGGCCCTTCCCCAGATTATTCACTGTCAGGATGCAGCCACTGCCATGATTCCTGCTATGGCTCGTTGTTTAGAGGAATTCAGAGAAAGCTATAGTCCTGTGAAATTTGCTGTGACGGTACATAATGCTGGACCAGGTTATCATCATGAATTTCATAGCCTAGAGGAAGCTCTTTCTTATACAGGTATTCCTAGCTCTCATTTGATAGATTGTATGAATGGCGGTGCAGTAGAGCCGTTCTTGGCTGCTGGCCACTTTGCTGCTCTAACCACCGTGTCTCCTTGGTATGCAGAGGAATTATTAGATCCAGACAATAAGGATACAGTAGGCCTTTCCCAGCTATTCATCGGTAAAGGCTATTCCATTACAGGAATCACCAACGGTATTGATTGCTATCGTTATGATCCTTCTAGTAAGCATTCCTCCCTGTTGCCCTTTGCCTTTTCCCCTGAAAAAGGTGTGTTAGAAGGAAAATATAAGAATCGTCGGTATTTCATTCAGAATTATGCTTCTTCTTCCAGTAAAATGTTATCTAGCGATTTTATCCGTTCTGGAAGCATCTCTGATAGCGATATAGAAGGTAAGCGGGGAAAACGGGCTGTGTATTTTTGCTACCATGGAAGAATTGCCAGTCAAAAGGGAATTGATGTGCTCGCCGATGCAGCCACCATGCTGTTATCTGCCCGTAATGATGTTCGCTTTTTATTGGTAGGGCAAGGTGAATCTGCACTGGAAAATAGATTGTCCCAGTTAGCTATCAATTTTCCTGGTAAATGTGTCTATTTACAAGGTTATGACAGAGCTGTTTCCCGTTTGTCTACTGCAGCGGCGGACTTTATTGTGTTGCCCAGTAAGTTTGAACCCTGTGGCCTAGAAGATTTTATCGCTCAGCTGTATGGAACCATACCTGTAGCTCATGCCACTGGTGGTCTGAAAAAGATTATTGATGGAAAAACAGGTTTTCTTTATGAGAACAACTCAGGGGAGAATGTGTTCCGTGTATTGAATGAATTGGCAGATTTAGCTCGTTCTGATTTTTCAAAATTAGGAAAGATAATTTCCTACGGGGCAGAATACGTTCAGAAAAAATATGACTGGGCCTCGGTTATTCGTGACAAGTATTTGCCCTTTTATCGTGACCTATAATTTTTTTATTTTTTTTTACAAAAAAAATAAATTATGTATTGACACTTTTTTGTGTTTGGTATATATTCATCTACGTTCGTAACTGCCAATTTAGCTCAGCTGGCCAGAGCACGTGATTTGTAATCTCGGGGTCCAGGGTTCGAATCCCTGAGTTGGCTTAAATAATGGGGAGGTTCCCGAGCGGTCAAAGGGGGCAGACTGTAAATCTGTTGGCTCCGCCTTCGAAGGTTCGAATCCTTCTCTCCCCATTTTAGGGCGTTGAACTCTGGTTCAACGCCTTTTTTTTATTCTATGTTTTGGAGTGGGGTTTGGCTCGTTGGTATTCTTCTGATGGACTTCAGTTTTCCTGTACCCAATGTTCTCATTGTTGCCGTCATGAACCAGGTTATGTATATCTGTCTCAAAAAGATTTGACAAATCTTTGTCTATACTTTAACCTAGAAGAACAGCAATTTATTACCCAGTACTGTCGTTGGGTTCCTTATTATGATGGGAGTGAAGTTCTTTGTCTTTTAGAGAAAGAAAATAACGATTGTATCTTTTGGGATGCTGGTTGTGCTGCCTACGGAGCTCGTCCTGTTCAGTGTTCTACGTATCCATTTTGGTCGTATATCGTAAAAAGTCCTGAAGCTTGGAATCAAGAGGCACAGGAGTGTCCAGGAATAAATTGTGGGCAGCTACATTCAGGTACTGAGATAGAAGTTGCTGTCGAACGGTATGAAGAAAATGAACCAATTAGAAAACAGGAGGAGTAATTATGGATATTCGATTCTGGGGAGTACGAGGGTCAGTTCCTACGCCCCTTACAGGTCAGCAGGTTCAGGCAAAAATTGAAGCTGTAGTACAACGAATTTCTCCCCGAGATATAGTTTCTCTTGATGCTCGTCAACGATTTCTTGCATCTCTTCCTCCTTCAATTTTTGGAACCGTTGGAGGAAACACCTCCTGCATGGAAATTCGTGACAGTCAGGGAAATGTTTGTATCTTGGATGCTGGTACTGGTTTGAGAGAATTTGGAAAGCGAGGTATTCCTGCTCCAGACAATACCTATCATATCCTTTTGTCTCATTTTCACTGGGATCATATTCAGGGATTACCTTTCCTTGATCAAGCATACATGAAGAATTGCAAGATCATTTTTTATTCCGTCTTTCCCTATGCCAAGCAGTTGCTTTCCCGTCAGATGGATTTACCGTATTTTCCTGTTCAGTTTGATACAGGCTTTTTTGCAAACATTTCCTTCCAGCAGATTAAACCTGGAGTACCCTTCCAGATTGGTGCCTTTACCATTGTGGCTAAGAAAATGTCTCATCCTGGAAATTCCTATGCTTATTCCTTTGTGGAAGGGGATAAAAAGGTGATTTACGCCACGGATGTGGAATTATCTAGTGCTGACTTTGATGATTCCCAAGCCAATATTTCTTATTTCACTGATGCTAATGCTATTATCCTGGATACCCAGTACACTGTGGAAGAAGCTCTATACAAGGCTAACTGGGGTCATTCAGCCTTTTCCTTAGCGGTGGATTTTGCTACAAAATGGAACATCAAAAAGATGTATCTTTTTCATCATGAACCCACCTATGATGATAAAAAGCTCAATTCAATTCTTCAGTCTGCACAATGGTATGCTCAATATGTGGCTAATGCTGATATGGAATTGTATCTTGCTCAAGAAGGGCTGAGTTTTAGTATATGAACGAATCTGAAAAAGATCCTATGGTTTTCACTTATACCTTTACTCCTCAGGAAACAGCAATCCTTGCTCGGTATATTCGTTGGCATGGATTACCTGATGGCTTAGAGCGCTTCAGTGCAACCATCTTTAATACTGTGTACAATGCCATGACTATTGATGATGTGGAGCAATTCTTCAATAATTAAATTTGTCATTCACTGATTTTTTCGTTATATTGGAGTTGTTGTGATACGAAAAATCTTGCTTACCTGTCTGATTGTTTTTTTTGTTATTGTTTTAGTCCTCGGTGGAATTGGAGCTGGCTGGTGGATTTTGTCCCAAAAGCCTGTGGCTCAAGATCAGGTGTCTGCTATTTCCTATAAGCTAGAAGTACCTTCTGGTACGGGAATAAAAACAGTAGCCGCCCAGCTGGAGTCTGAGAATATAATTCGTTCTAGGCTTGTTTTTTATTTATTGGCTAGAAAAGACAATTTACAGTTGAAGGCTGGGGTCTATGAGGTGCAGTCTTCCATGGGTTTGACTGAAATTTTTGAAATATTGGAGTCTGGGCGGCAGGAGCATCTGGTGGTGAGTATTCCAGAAGGATTAACGCTTTCCAAGATAGCAGCTTTGTTGGAAGCTAAACAGATTATTTCTGCCCAGGATTTTATACGAGCAGCTAAGAATCCTTTGTTGTTAGCTGAATATCAAGTTCCAGCTTCTAGTTTAGAAGGATATCTTTTCCCTGACACTTATTATTTTATTCCTGGTATGAAGGCTGAGGCTGTTGTACGGATGCTAGTAGATACATTCTTCAAAAAAATTACTGGCATAGAGGGCTTAGCGACTCTTTCACCTCAAGAATTATTTGAGGTGGTAACACTTGCTTCCATTGTGGAACGAGAATATCAGGTTACTGAGGAAGCACCGCTTATTGCCAGTGTTTTTAAAAACAGACTGAAGAAAAATATTGGTTTGTATTCATGTGCCACTGTGGTATACATTATTACAGAGATTGAAGGTCGGCCTCACCCAGAAATTGTTACTAACAAGGATTTAAAGCTAGACAGTCCCTACAATACCTATAAGTGGGCGGGGCTACCACCTGGGCCTATTTCAAATCCAGGGCTTATTGCCCTTAGTGCCGCTGCAAATCCACCTAAAACGCCCTATTATTACTTCCGTGTAACAAATGCAGGTGACGGTAGCCACCATTTTTCAGAAGACTTTCAAGAGCATGTAGAAATGGGTGAGTTGTTTATCAAGCGAGCGGCAGGTAATTGATGAAGGGCTGGATTTCTGAGTCTACAATCCAGCAGGTGATGGAGCGGGTGGATATGCCTGCTCTTATTGGTGAATATACTCGTCTGGAACGGCGAGGTGAGGAGTGGTGGGGCTGCTGTCCCTTTCACACAGAAAAAACACCTTCTTTTAGTGTGGTTCCCAGTAAGGGAATGTACTATTGCTTTGGCTGTCATGAAGGCGGTAGTGCTATTGACTTTGTAAAGAATGTGGAGCGATTGTCCTTTCCTGAAGCGGTGGTATTTCTTGCAAAGCATGCTGGAGTAGAAGTTGTTTATTCTGGCAACCATCAAGTGCAGGAAGAGGATACCTCCCTCAAGGACCAATTCATAGACTTGTATACCCGTGTTGCTGGTTCTTATCATTATTGTCTTACTTCCACTGCAGAAGGGAAATTTGCCTTGGAATATATTTTGAATCGAGGCATAACCATGGATACGATTCAAAAATTTCAGTTAGGTTATTCTCCTGCAAATCGTTACTGGCTTAAAAATTTTTTAAGAAGCAAGAATTATAGCGACGGATTTTTAAACGATTCGGGACTTTTTTCAAAAAAATATCCAGAAATCTCTTTTTTCAGCAATAGGCTCATGTTTCCCATTGGAGACCGACAGGGACGAACTGTGGCCTTTGGTGGTCGTTTGTTGGAGGGAGAGGGGCCAAAATATATAAACTCTGGAGATTTATTACAGTACCAGAAGGGAAAGACTTTGTATGGCTTTCATCTTGCACGTCAAAGCATTCGTAAGGAAAAAGCAGTTATCTTTTGCGAGGGCTATATGGATGTGTTGGCCTATCACCAATGTGGTTTAACCCATGCAGTGGCTCCCCTAGGAACAGCCCTTACACAGGATCAGATAAAGCTGGTACAGCCCTTTGTGGAGGAAATTTACCTGTCCTTTGACTCAGACAGGGCGGGGCGAGATGCTACCTGGAAGGCGATTTTGATGTGCCGACAAGCAGATATTCCCGTGCGTATCATTTCCTTGGAGGGAGGAAAGGATCCTGCAGAAATTATGGTAAATTTTGGGGTCGAAGTATTGACAGAATCTGTAAATAGATCTAAAATTGATGGCGATTATTTGTTATCTTTTTTGGCGACAGAACATCAAATAGAGACCCCAGAGGGGAAAACAAAAGCTGCATTGGCATTCTTTCCATACATTGATGCGCTTAAATCTGAT
>JAGCMR010000050.1 GCA_017646305.1 Spirochaetaceae bacterium | reverse complement strand
CGTGGGCATTATGAGGAGTAGTTTTTTGTTACACCCCTGGTAACTCTATTTCAAAGCGAGCTCCGGGATTTCCGTCTTGGCGATTGCAGGCTTTAATTTTTCCTCCGTGGAGCTGGATAATGTGATGAACGATGGAAAGCCCTAATCCTGTGCCACCAGTGTCTCGGCTACGTCCCTTATCCACTCTAAAAAATCGTTCAAAAATTCGCTGCTGATATTGCTCTGGAATCCCGTGACCTGTGTCTTCTATTGCAATTTGCACAAAAGAAGCACCTTCTTCTGATTCTATCCTTTGAACCTGAATGTGGAGCTGGGAGCCAGGAGGACAATATTTTACGGAATTGTTTACGATGTTCCCTAAGGCTTGGCTCATAAGACCAGGATTTGCCTTAAGGTGGATAACCTCATTTTGAGGAATAACTTCATAGTCCATGGAAATAGAATTAGACTGAGCCAAAAAGCTTTGTCCTGCCAGCACATCGGTAATAATGTCCACCACATTAACTGGTTGTGTTTCGATTTTTGAACCTGCTTGCTCTAGGCGGGAAAGTGCCAGCAGGTCATCGATAATATTGTTTAGTCGAGAGGATTGCTGGGCCATAATGTCTAGAAAGTAGTTTGCTGTTTCTTGATCCTGCATGGCGCCGTCCTGCAGGGTTTCGATAAAGCCTGCAATGGCAGTAACGGGAGTTTTTAGCTCATGGGAAACGTTTGCAACAAAGTCCTTGCGGACTCGTTCCAGTCGCTTGAGTTCATCTCGGCTTTGGGATAGATCACGGATGTTTTGCTGGATGGTCTTTCCCATGGATTCAAGATTTTCTGCCAGCTCAATAAACTCTCGGGGGGAATGGACGGCTGGTTTATAGTCGAAATTTCCTTTCTCGTAATGACAGGCTGTTTCTTTTAGCTCGTTCAAGGGATGGAGAATCTTTGCGGCAATAACAAAGGTTACGATAAGAATTGTAGAAAGTACCAATACCATGGAAAAAATGCTATCTTGCCGCACATCGGAAGAAAAGAATACATTCCGTTTCATGGGAATGGAAAGACGTAAAACCATAGCTTTATTCTGAAGATTTAATGGAATGGCATAATAAATCTGTAGCTCATCGTATACGGTGCTTACACGTATGTCGGAAGCCTCTTTTCCTTCCAGAGCTCCTTGAACTTCGGGGCGAGAGAAGTGGTTTTCCAAGGAATGAAGCTGTGCGTCGGAATCTCCTACTACAGTACCTTCCCTGTCTATCACTGTAATACGAAAGCCTGTGTCGTGGGCGGCTGTTTCTCGAACTAGTCGATCTATAGACTGAAAAAAATCCTCTTGATTTTGTTCTTGTGTCAGTTGGTGATTTTGAATTACCTGCTTAATGGCATAGGCAAAGGTCCTGAGATTTTCCTTTGTTTGGGTAATGGCTGTTTGTTCGAGGGTGTAGAGACTGATGATGATAAAGAAGATAAAACCACCACAAAGGGTTAATCCGTTAATGAGGAAGAGGTAAAAGGGTGTTGAAAGTGGCTTTCTATTCTCTGCCACTTGGTTCAAAATTCTCCACAAATCGATAGCCTACGCCACGAACGGTTTCTATCATGTTGGCAATGGAAGGAGAGTCGGCGGCTTCTGCTAATTTTTTTCTGATGCTCAGAATCTGCACATCAATGGATCGTTCTGTAACTGGATATGAAGAGCCCTTAATATCGTTGATAATCTGAATACGAGAAAAAACCTGCCCAGGATGACGAGCCAAATGATGGAGGATGGAAAATTCTGTGGCGGAAAAAACAATGGGAACTCCATTAAAGCTTGCTTCAAACTTATGGGGAATAATTTGTAATCCATGGATAAACACTGTTCCATCAGTTTTTACTGAACTTGCAGCCCCTTGTTCTGGTTGCTCTTGGAAGCGACGTAGCACGCTTTTGACTCTTGCCACCAGTACCTTTGGGGAAAAGGGCTTGGTGATGTAGTCATCAGCTCCCAGCTCTAGGCCAGAAACAATGTCTGAGTCAGAGGTTTTTGCTGTGGCCATGATGATGGGAATGTGGGCAGTGCTGGTGTCATTACGGAGAATACGGCAAATGTCAAAGCCTCCCATATCTGGTAGCATTAAATCAAGAATAATCAAGTGGGGTTGTTCTGAGCGAGCCAATTCCAATGCCTGGGCTCCCTTTTCTGCGGTAAGAACAGAAAAACCTTCTTTTTTCAGGTTATACTGAATCAATTCAACAATAGGAAGCTCATCGTCAACTACAAGGATAGTCATGATTTGATTGTATCTGTAAATCTCTATTTTGTGTAGACGGAAACTCTTTTTGAATATGAATTCTTTGCAAAGAATTTAACTTCTCTCTATTAAATCTGTTTATCATGTGTCGATT
>JAGCMR010000049.1 GCA_017646305.1 Spirochaetaceae bacterium | reverse complement strand
TTTGGTGTTCCTGCTCGTAATTTATTCAGAATATATCCACCTACATAGGAAGCGGCAAAATATTCAATCCCCAGCACTAGAATACAAACGATTATTGCAACAGCTACCTGAATACCCACCAAAGGGCTATTTCCGAGGGCCAACATTTCAGCACAAACTTTTTCACAAATAACAACGGTAAAAAAGGGAATACAAGAGGAGGCATACAATACACCAATTCTTTCGTTCCAAGGAAAAAGAAAACATCCTAAACCAGCTGCAAAGAAAAAGGCAGGAATTAAAAGGCTAGAATACCCATAGGCGCCATATAAAAGTCCTCCCAAACCGCTAAGGAAGGGAGCAGATGCCTTATTTCCAAAGGGAATCAACTGAAGCAGTAGGGCAACAAGAAACAAAGCTGCAATGATCAGCAGACTAATCCCAGAAAGAGCACTTATCTTTTCAGATTTTTTCATTGAATATATTTCTCCTGACTATACATGATTATCGGATTTTTTGAGAGGGAGTTAAGATTCTGAGGAAGTAGGATTTTCCACCCGTTGTCGCCGTTTCCGTTTTTTTCTATTTATATCTCGTTCTGCATCATAGGAATGACGGCCTGGAATTCCCAAGGCAATACGATTTTGCTCTGCCTCTAGCTGAAAATCTACCATTCGGCGAAACACCATCATGAGGGGACTTGCATCTATCTGAGCTGACACAAGGGTGGAAACTTGCATTTCACGAATCAGATGATAGCAGGACTCAATGGTGGAAACGCAGCCTTCTGCTGGCTGCCTTTTGAAGGTAAACTCCGAGGTATACAGCTGCTGAAAAGAGAGCTTAGGCAAAGCTCGCACATTGGGAGAAAGCCGAAGCATTTTCTTGGCAAAGAACCAAGTGGCATCCACCACAATTACCAGCAATTTCCGCTTTTCTCCCCCAGCAACAGGCTCCAAAGCTTCCTTTAACTGAGGCGACTGGGCAGTGAAGGCGTCATCTGCAGGATACAACACCACAGGAAAATAAGCTGAATCAGATAACAGCTGGTTCAACCGCTTGTTTTGAGTAAAATCGATTCCCACAATGATTTCAGAATCCACCAAGGACAAGCTTGCCAACCGCCCCGTACCTGTGTGCTGATGATAGGCTTCCTTAGGATGCATGAGAAAAACAAACTTGATACCAGTATCTATAGCCGTGATATGGGGACAATAACAGGTGGAAAGGGGTCTAAAACAACGAAGACATTTTTCTGCCACGGGATGGAGTATAGCATAGGTTCAATGAAATTAAAAGCGGTGGAGGATGCCAGCAGCCCACCGCCACCTTACGCTTCACTGGCGTTCAGAGGGCGGTGTCGGTAGGCACCCGCTAGCATCCTCCACCCACTCTTTCGTTCAGTGGGCTATACTCTAGGTAGATAGGGGATCTTCTCTCGGGGGGCTTGCGAGTGGGAGGGTGACTTCCTTTCCGTCCTGTGATACAATACTCCCATGGAAAAAATCTCGGTGATTGTAGAGGGTGGAGGAATGCGTGGCATGTATGCAGCCGGCATCCTTGATTGCTTTATCCAGCGGAACATGTACTGGAACAACACTTACGGCGTCAGTGCAGGCTCTTGTCATGCCTTATCCTATATTTCTCGGCAGTTTGACAGGGCCCGACGGGTCAATGTAAACCACGTAGAAAAAGCTAGTTATTCAGGCCCTCTGTGTCTCCTTCGTCATGGTACCTACTTTGGCTTTGATTACATCTTCCGCACCATTCCCGCCAACGATTGTGTGGATTGGTATACCTTTTTCCAGAATCAGAACGAACATCGCAAATTCTACGTGGTATCCACCAAGGCAACCACAGGAGAAGCCCATTATATTTGCCCCGATTCCCCAGAAGCAGCCCTCCTGTGGCTAGAAGCCTCATCTTCCCTGCCCATCATCGGCAAACCTGTTACCATAGACGGATTTGACTGGTTCGACGGTGGCATTTCAGATTCAATTCCTGTTCGCCAGGCAGAAAAGGATGGCCACACAAAACACATTATCATCTTGACCCAGCCAGCAGGCTATCGAAAAAAGCCTGTTTCCAGTTCCACAGAAAAGGCACTGCGGTTCATGTACAAGAAATATCCAGCCCTCATCGAAACAAACCTGCAGCGATGGCAAAAATACAACGAAACCTTGGACTACATCCAGCAACTGG
>JAGCMR010000048.1 GCA_017646305.1 Spirochaetaceae bacterium | reverse complement strand
CCAAGCGGTGTCTGTAAAGTCTGCTGCAGTAAACTGAAGGTGAATCAGCTGCATCAAGGTTTCCAAGTCCTGGGTGGTGGTGGAACCAGAGAGCTGCTCGTTGTAGTTTCCGATATAGGTGTACAGGGAAACTTTTTTTCCCGCCAGCTTTTTCTGCAGGTCTGTGGGGGTAAAGCCATTGAGACCAGACAGATCATTGTAGCTTACGGCAAAGGTTCCTGAAGGAAAGTCTTTGTCGGAAAGAAGGGAAAGTCCACCTTTGCTTACGGCATTGAATAAGATTTCGTTGTGCTTAAAATCAGTTTGATTCAGCAGCAGGGTAGCACCGTTGGACAGTTTGTAGGAAAGAATATCTGTTCCTGGTAAGGTTCCCTCGTAGCTTACGGTGCCCTGTTGGCCAGGAATTGTCATCAAATCGCCTTCAACCTTATCTTCGGTATAGGGCTCCAGAGGCTTTGAAGGCTTGAAATTCTGCCACTGTGCCAGCAATTCCTCTTGACTGGGGAAATTGGTGGTGTTTTCTGGAATCACGGCAAAGAGGATGGTACCAAGGTTTTTGAACCAGGTGGCTGCAACTCCATTTACCTCTTCCAAGGTAATGGTGGGAATTATCTTCTGGTACAGATTGTACATTTCCTCTACAGAAACCAAGGTGTCTCCTGTAACGATGGAATTTACAATGTCTGAAGCAAGCTGACTTGAATTGATTTTGTCCCGATTTTTCCAGCTTTGTTCAGCAGAAGCAAGGATATTTTCCTTTGCTCTGTCTAATTCTCCTTGAATGGCACCAAATTTCTTGTACCGAAGGAATTCTTCCAGCAAGGTATTAAAGCCCTTATCAAACTGATTATTTAAGGGCACCAATCCCAGCATATGGAAGGCGGTATTGTGGGTAATAAATTGGTTTGCAATGGCCGCATCAATCCAGGGGGAGTCGGCAGACTGGCTGAGTTCAGAAAGCCTCATGTTAAAGATGGAGCTGGCTATTTGGGTAATGATGGTATTCTTCATGTCCCCCACGGTGGTAATGGGCTGATTTTTCACCTGCTCCAGAATTTGAATTAATTGGTAGGGCTGCTCTGGATCCCGCATAATCTGCACTACAGGCTTTGTCTGCATAGGTACTGAATATGTTTCCCTTTCAATAGGCTTTTCAGAAGCAGGAATATCTCCCATTACCTCTTGGATCAGCTCTTCTATTTTTTCTGGCTCCACATCACCAACTACCACCACGGACATAAGCTCGGGGCGATACCATTTTTCGTAAAAGTCCACCACACGCTGTCGTGGTATATTTTGAATCACATCCATCTTTCCAATTGGAAGTCGCTCTGCATAGCGAGAATCCTTCAGCAGCAGGGGAATCTGGGTGTCGTTGATGCGACCATTCAAGCCACGGCGTAATCGCCATTCCTCCACCACAACACCCCGCTCCTTGTCCAGCTCCTCTTGGGAAAGGGTGAGACCACAAGCCCAGTCATGGAATACCAGCATTCCCGTGTCCAGCATGGTGGGGTCGTCGGCAGGAACCTCTAGCATGTAAACGGTTTCATCAAAGCTTGTGTAGGCATTTACGTCGGCACCAAAGTTCATGCCGATGGATTCAAAATAGCTTACCAGCTCCTGGGGCTCAAAATTTTCTGAACCGTTAAAGGCTAAATGCTCCAGAAGGTGAGCCACACCCTGCTGGTCATCTTCTTCCATGTTAGAACCAGCTTGAATAACAAGCCGCAGCATGACTCTGTTTGCAGGCTCTGTGTTCCGCTGAATAAAATAGCTCATGCCATTTTCCAGCTTTCCAGAAAGCACTGCTGGGTCTGTTGGTAGGCTTTGGCTGTCAGAAACCTTAGTGGAAGCACAGCTTACAGAAAAAAGCAGTGCTACTAGTAGTGCAATACATGTAAATGACTGAAAAAGCCTTTTCAGTTTGATTTTTCCATGGGTCATAAAATCTCCTCGTAATACATAGAAGGCTGTGAATAAAAAATTGTTACAATTATATTCTAGCGAAAAAAATCGAGGTGTGCCAAGACTGAAATCCTCTGTTTGTTACAGTACTGCACCCTAGTGTATTTACAGAAGTTTTATGCTATAGTTGCATCTATCTGTATGAACTTGCACTCAGGGTGTGTTTCATCTGTCTTGTTAAAGGTAAGAAGGGAGTTATATGTCAATTTTAGAAGGAATTTTGCTTGGTTTACTACAGGGTGTTGCTGAATTTT
>JAGCMR010000047.1 GCA_017646305.1 Spirochaetaceae bacterium | reverse complement strand
TCTGCTTCCCTTTGTGGAACGTTCCGATAGTGGAATTCGACAGTTTACTGATATTGATTTAGAATGGCTCATTATTATCGATTCCTTGAAAAAAACAGGTATGCCCCTGAAGGAAATCAAGGAATTTGTAAAAATGTTTGAGGAACGAGACACCACCATTACTCGGAGACTTGAAATTGTACTTCGCCACCGAGAAGTGATTCAGCAGCAGGTGGCAAAGCTAAATGAAATTATTATGGCCTTGGATTTTAAGGAACAATATTATCGAAAGGCTCTAGATGAAGGAAAAACGAAGGACTTACCAGATTTAACGATGGAAGAGCTTCCCCCAGCATTACAGGCTATTCGTAAGCGAGTTCGTGGGGATTAAGTCGATGTATACTATATATACATATAGATATATCTATGCCAATATTGAAAAATTAAATTTCCTTCATTACTTTATATATGGAACAGTGTTGTCGTGCATTGTAAAATTTATTTTGAAGGAGAAAAAAATCAATGAGTTTTTTAACAGGAAAGACAGCAATCATCACCGGTGCCGGATATGCAGCCCTTGAAAATGGTAAGTGTGGTTCCATTGGCTATGGAATTGCCACTGCATTTGCAAAAGAAGGAGCCAATTTGGTAATTACCGGCCGAAACCAGCAGAAACTGGATCAGGCAAAAAGCAAATTGGAAGAACAATATAACATCAAGGTTTTGGTAATTTCCGCAGACGTTTCAGCTGGTGCTAACAATCGCACCATCGTTCAGCAGGTAATTGACCAAACCATAGCCACCTTTGGCAGAATAGATGTTTTGATAAATGCAGCACAAGCCTCTGCATCTGGAGTGACATTGCAGGATCATAGCGACAGCCAGTTTGATTTGGCCATTTATTCTGGACTTTACGCCACCTTCCACTACATGCAGGCTTGTTATCCCCACTTGAAAGAAACCCAGGGAAGTGTTATCAACTTTGCTTCTGGTGCAGGACTTTTCGGAAATTACGGACAATGTGCATACGCTGCAGCAAAGGAAGGAATCCGTGGTCTTTCTCGCGTGGCTGCCACCGAGTGGGCAAAGGATGGTATCCGGGTAAACGTTATCTGTCCTCTGGCATGGACCAGCCAATTGGAAAAATTCCAGCAGGCCTACCCAGAAGCATTCAAGGCAAACGTAAAGACACCTCCAGCTGGCTACTTTGGCGACCCCGAAGAGGATATTGGCCGAGCCTGTGTTGCCCTTGTATCCCCCGACTTAAAATACATGAACGGTGAAACCATCACCTTGGAAGGAGGCATGGGCTTACGTCCATAATCCCCTTTTAAACAAAAAACTGGTTCCAGCCACTTGCCTCTTTAATCAGAGCCTGTGTTGGAACCAGTTTTTATATATAAATAACCCTTATATTATTTTTTGTGTCTTCTATCAAGTTCGTCCAGAACCTGCTTCCAGGTGACGCCTTCTTGATACATCAGCACGTTCATAAAATAAAGCAAGTCAGCACATTCCCACACGGCCTCTTCGTGGTCCTCAGCCTCGGTTAATTCTTCGGCTTCTTCCATGAGCTTTTCTCGTACCCGCTCTCCAGTGAGGGTGGCGGTGTAGGAGCCTGGGGTAGGATTTGCAAAACGCTGGGCAATAATCTGGTACAAACGCTCCATAGATGAAGCTTCTTCAGCCTCGGCAGTAAAGCAAGTCCAGCTGCCTGTGTGACACACACCACCGTGGGGAATTACTGTTGCCAGCACTGTATCTCTGTCACAATCAACCCGCAGCTTGATTACTTCTAAGAAGTTTCCAGAAGTTTCTCCCTTTGTCCACAGCTGATTTCGTGTTCTGCTCCAGAAGGTAAGCTTGCCACTGGCAAAGGTCTTTTCAAAAGCTTCCTTGTTGGCATAGCCCATCATCAGTACCTCTCCAGCTACACTTTGGGCAATCACAGGAATCATGTCCACCTTTTTCCAGTTAAGACAGCCGATAAAAGCATCCTTGAGGGAAACAGCACCTGTGTATAGAGCCATTCCCAGCTGCACGTCACAGCCCAGAGACTCCAGCTCCACAATCTCGTCGAGACTGGAAACTCCACCTGCCACCACAAGGCGGCAAGAAACAGCTTCTCGCAACTGACGAACAAGCTCCATATTGGTACCTGTCATGCAGCCTTCTCGCTCCACACAGGTAAAAAGCAATTCTGAGGCGTATTTTTCTGCCGCCTTGGCACCATCTATGAGGGGAATACCAGCTGTTTCTGTCCAGCCCTTGATTGCAATGACACCGTTGATAGCATCGACAGAAATAATAATCCGCTGACGACCAATGGCAGCTACCAGTTCCTCCAAAAAT
>JAGCMR010000362.1 GCA_017646305.1 Spirochaetaceae bacterium | reverse complement strand
ATATTAAATGAAGTCAACAAAGATGTTCACACTTCTTTGTGTGGGGTTGCTTTTTACTAGTTTTGCTTTTTCCCAGCAGGCTGAACAAGAGACAACTGTTGAACAAGAGTATTTAAGTAGCGTTGAGGATGTAATCATCCGAGAATTGGCAGACACAGATGACAGAGACAACAAGCTTGTTTCTCTCCAGTATATTGAGGCAGCTGTTGCTGGTGGTCGTACTAGCCCTGACATTGTATATTCATTGGAGTCTTTGGCTGGTGAGGGCATCTCTTCTCAGGCTCGTACAAATGGTCGTCTTATGAACAACTTCCCTGATGTTCGTGCAAAGGCATGTGAATTGTTGGGAGAAATCAAAACAGAAGAATCAAAAACTATTCTCGTTAAAACAGCTCTTGCAGACAATGAGCCAATGGTTGTAACTGCTGCAATCCGCAGTTTGGGTAATATTGGTATTAATGAGAATGATGAAGTTGTTTCCACAATTATTTGGGTACAGAAGAAGTATGCAACATTGAATCCTACCAGTAGCTTGGCTATGGAGATTCTCTTAGCTTATGAAAGATTGGCAGGCAGTGTAGAAGATAAATCTCCAATGATTCAGTCAATTTCTGCTATTGCTTCTAATTACACCTTTGTGCCACCTGTTCGTCAGAAGGCTTACGAGCTGTTGCGGCAGTTGACAGGAGTTGGATCATCCAAGTAACTAAATAAAAAAGGACGCTGAAAAGCGTCCTTTTTTGTGGGAACTGAGAGATACAGGATTCGAACCTGCCACCTTCGCCTCCGGAGGGCGACGCTCTATCCAAATGAGCTAATCTCTCAAGCGTGTAGAAGGATATAATTATTTAATTGAAATGTCAAGTGAGGAGAAATTATGGAACCAATTATTTTAGCATCAGGCTCACCTCGTCGGCAAGAAACACTTAAAACCCTGGGAGTCCCCTTTCAGGTTATCATTCCAGAAATAGATGAAAATTTATCAGAGGGAATTGAACTAGAAAAGCTACCAGAGTACTTGGCAGCAAAAAAAGTCGAGTATGTATCCAAGATGCTTCCTGCAAAACAAGAGGTACCTTGGATTCTCGGTGCAGATACCATCATGATTATGGATGGGAAGGTTTATGGAAAACCCGCTGACATTGATGAGGCCATTAAATTCTTAAAGGAATTTTCAGGAAAAACCCATACAGTAATCACTTCTATGGCTTTGTATAATGGTAAGTTGAAATACTTATCAACACGAACAGCCCAAACAAAGGTAACCTTCGCAGACATCTCCCAAGAAGAAATCGATTGGTATATTTCTACAGGAGAGTGGCACAATGTTGCTGGAGGTTACCGTATTCAGGGCTTTGGCTCATATTTTATAAAAAAGATAGAGGGAACAAGTAGTACTGTTGTAGGCTTGCCACTCTTTGAATTATATGATATGTTGAAAGAACAGGGATATTCCTTAATAGGATTGGAATAATTTCTGTCTACAGGCTGTGGCTAACCGTAGGTTGCCCTGCTTGTCGAATCTTCCGGGCTTTAACCATTTAATATGGAGCGAGTTACGAGAAATAGAGTTTGGAGGAAACTTCGGTTTCCGGGAAGGAGTGACTCATGGCAGTTGTAACCATGAAGAGTTTGCTTGAGTCTGGTGTACATTTTGGTCACCAGGT
>JAGCMR010000361.1 GCA_017646305.1 Spirochaetaceae bacterium | reverse complement strand
CAGGAAGAATGTGCCTGTTCAGCCAAGGCTGATTACATCGTTACTCGGAATAAGAAAGATTTTTCTCAGTCACGTGTTACAGTGGTGACTCCCGAAGAACTTGTAGCCTTGGCTGAATAAAACAGGCTTTACATCTTACAAGTTTCCTGATTCAGCTGCTCCTGGCAAACCAATATCCTGTCGGTAGAACATACCGTCAAAGCTGACTTGCTTCATTATGGCATAGGCTGCATCCCAAGCTTCTTGGAAGGTGGCACCATAGGCAGAGGTTGCCAGAACACGGCCTCCACTTGTAATGAGCTGCTTTGCATCTTCCCCTGGCAACAGGTTTCTTCTGTCCAGAGTAGCCCCTGCAACAAAAATTTTATTTCCTTCAGGAAGCTGTTCAGGAAGAGTAATAGCCATTCCCTTTTTGTAGGCTTCTGGATATCCACCAGAAACAGCAACTGGAGCACAGATAAAGCCACTCTTCCACTTAAAGTCAAAATCCTTGAGAGTCCCTTTAATAATAGCCTGACACATGTGGGCAAAATCAAAATCCATAAGAGGTAGCACGGCCTGGGTTTCTGGGTCTCCAAGACGAACATTGTACTCCAACAGCTTAGGCCCTTGAGGGGTGAGCATAATTCCAAAGAAGATAAATCCCCGGTAATCCATACCTTCTGCAATCATTCCCTGTAAAGTAGGTTGAAGAATAGTCTTGTTGAAAGCCTCTAACTGCTCAGGTGTTACATCAGCTACAGGAGCAATAGCGCCCATTCCACCTGTATTTGGTCCCCGAGCACCATCTAACAAGCGCTTGTGGTCTCGAGCGGTAACAAAGGGTACAATTGTTGCTTTACCTGCTTGAGCCAGCTCTGGAGTTACAGAAACAGCTGCAAGAATGGAAATTTCCACACCTTGGAGATATTCTTCCATCACCAATTTAGAGCCAGCTTGACCCAAGGTTTTTTGACTCATAAACTTGTGAATGGCATCTATAGCTTGTTCTTCTGTGGCAGCTACAACAACTCCCTTGCCGGCAGCCAAACCATCGGCCTTTACCACAATGGGGGCACCTTTTTCCTGAACATATGAGCGAGCTGCTGCCTCATCAGTGAAGGTTTTGCTTTCACCACAGGCAACTCCATGCTTTTGCATGAATTCCTTTGCCAAATCTTTACTTGCTTCCAAAGCAGCACCTTGTGACTTTGGCCCAACAACAGGAATTCCAGCATTCCACAACTGGTCCGCAAGTCCATGAGCCAAGGGATCCTCTGGTCCAACAACGGCCATGTCACATTTTTCGTCAAGTGCAATGGCAACACAGGCATTTTCTAAGGTCATGTGCCGAGTGTTCTGATTTGAGCCTGGATCAATGTTACGACATTTTGACTCAAGGGCGGTACCACCATTTCCTGGTACGCAAAGGATTTCCGTCACAGAGGGACTCTTAGACAGAGCCCAGCAAATGGCGTGCTCCCGCCCGCCAGAACCAATTACAAGAACTTTCATGCCCCCATCTTAACAGGGAACCCAGTCTTTTTCAACTCTTTAATCTTTAACGGGTAGCTCCACCTTTGAAATAACGAGAAGCAGAAATCTTTCCATTATGAGTATTTGTCCAAATAGATTTTGCTCCCATATACATCCAAAACAGAGGGGTATCTTGCGGCTGATTTAATAATAAGTCTTCATCATCACAATAATTTGAGGTTAAAAGACTACCACGTCCCTTTCCTATGGAGTTTAGTAGGTCTGTTGAAAATTTTACAACGCTTTGATTAGTAGCAACAAAGTTATTTTGAAAGTCTTCTAATCCACTAAATTTATTTTGAGAATTTTCTTTGATAACTTGATCAAGAGTTTTTCCAGAATGGATTTCACTCATTATCATGTCTAAGCCAGTTGCTAGAGAATCTGAGGTCATACTTTGTCCACCACCAGCAAGATAAGCCAAATACATAACGGCTAAATAACCAGTCTGATAAGCAGATAAATCTTTATCTGCAATCAAAGGATTAATCCTAAGAAATTCTTCAATATAAGTATTTTCCAATTGTTCTAGTATATATTTGTTAGTGATTCTCTTGATTTCTATCCAAATTCTGCGGGCTCCTCCTCCTGCAACCTCTGCGGCACCTTCTGTAAACCACTTGGGAAACCGCTCAGTCTTGTTGAGAGAAGCAGTTATACCATAAAATCCACAAGTTAAGGATTCACACATGAGGGCATGCATCATTTCATGTGCAACATGGGATTCTAACTCATTCCGAGATAGGCTAGGTAATATATGATTGCCCGGGTTCCATGCAAGTCTTCCATAACTGATAATTAAACCATACATCGAAGACAATGGATCATTTGGCTCATCTGGGGTGCATGCGTAATTAGCAGAAAAACTTGCTACAAAACTAGCTCCAGGATCGGAGTTTAACGCAATTCCTATGCCAATTTCTTGATCTTGCAGATAGGCAAAAGTTTTAGGAAATCGTTTCAGTAGTGAAGTTACCGCTTGAGGTATAATTTCGTCTCGAAGTTCTTTCAATAAGTGAACAATTTTATCCTCGTCTTCTATTGGAAAATAATTTGTAATAGCCCGAACTTGAGACGCTTCTTTTGAAATAACAAGATTTTTATAATACTTATAATCACTGAAGTCTGTATTAGCAGATGAAGAGGGATTGCTGGTAGGTGGTGTTACTAATGTGTCTGGTGTCTGGCTTGTGTCTGAGGGTGAAGATGATAGGGGAGTTTCCTGTTTCTGTACAACAGCATCTGTTATTTGATGGCAAGCCACAAAAAGAAGGAAAACACTAATGGAACATAAAAGCACTTTACAAAAAATACTAATTTTCCGGCTACAAAACATATAGAATCTCCTTGCTAAAACCACCTAGAATGTTTCAACTTAGTGTAAACTTTGAACTACTTCCAACAAAAGGCTTGTGCCTTGGACTACTTGTCCTGAGGAAAGCCCCATGGACAGTAAATTCCGTACTGTATCCAGTTGGAGTTCGATTGGAAAATAATGTTACAATGACTAGAGATTTTGGTCAAGGCTCTTTCTTTTAGGAAAGGACACACCTTTACTGGTTAGCAGTACAAAAGGCTACGATGTCTTTCTCATGTCTCTCCTAAAATTTTTCTTCGCTAGAAACTTCACCTAATGTTCTCGCTGCGAATTTCATTCTGTTCCTAAGAACCTAGGGAGAAGATGCTTTTAAACCAGACATATCTATTTACAGTATAGCCGATGAACAAAAGATTATGCGGTTGCTGGGAGGTTCCCAGCAACTACTTTCATATTTCATTCCCCCATGGTATACTACCTCTCGTGAAGCCCCACGATTTATATTTACCTATCTGCCAAGAAGATTTGCAAGCGAGAGGTATTCAGCAGCTTGATTTTGTATTCATTTCTGGTGACGCTTATGTAGACCACGCCACCTTTGCCGCCCCACTTTTGGGCCGATTACTGGAAAGCAAGGGTTACACCGTAGGCATTATCCCTCAGCCAAACTGGAAAACCACCGCAGATTTTATGAAGCTGGGGCGGCCACGATTGGCTTTTTTAGTAACAGCTGGTGCCATGGACTCCATGGTGGCAAATTACACCGCCAACAACAAGCCTCGTTCACAGGATGCTTACTCCCACGGCGGAGAAGCTGGTCATCGACCAGATAGAGCCTTAATTACCTATACAGCAAAAATTCGAGAAGCCTACAAGGGTGTTCCAGTTATCATCGGTGGAATTGAAGCCAGCCTCCGTCGTTTTGCTCACTACGACTACTGGTCAAATACGGTTCGCCGTTCAATTTTATTGGATTCCAAGGCCGACCTACTGATTTATGGCATGGGGGAGCGTCCCTTGCTAGAAATTGCCTCCGCTTTGGCAGAGGGTAAGCCAGTAACAGAAATCCGTGGAGTGCGGGGAACCTGCTGGAGAACAGGCAAGGAATCGGAGCTCCCTACAGGCTGTGCCAATGGTCAGGGAAAATTTCAACCAGCCATGAGGATTCCATCCTTTGGTGAGGTTTCTGCCAATTCAGCTGAAGGAAAAGCCCAATTCGCCCGCTCCTACATCCAGCAGGAACAAAATACCGACGCTAATTCTGCCCACATTTTAATAGAGCAAAGTGAAAGTCGCTATGTGGTACAGGAGCCACCTACCTTGCCCCTAAGCCAAGAAGAATTTGATGAGGTTATGGAGCAGCCCTTTACTCGACGCTGGCATCCCATATACGACAAGCCTGCTTCCAACGGAAAGGTGGGTGTACCTGGCTTGGAGGAAGTGAAATTCTCTTTGACTAGCAATCGAGGTTGCTTTGGTGCCTGTTCCTTCTGTGCCATCACCTTTCACCAAGGCAAGCGGATTCAAGCCCGCAGTCACGATTCCTTGGAGCGAGAAGCTAAGCTTTTGATTCAAGAGCCAGATTTTAAAGGCTACATCCATGACGTAGGTGGCCCCACAGCAAATTTCCGTAAGGATGCCTGTGCAAAGCAAGCAAAGGCGGGAGCCTGTCTCCACCGAGAATGTCTTGGCACAGATCCCTGTCCTCACTTAGATGTGGACAACAGCGATTATCTAATTCTTTTGCGTCGCTTAAGAAAGCTTCCTGGAGTAAAGAAGGTTTTTGTTCGTAGCGGTATTCGATTTGACTACTTGATGAAGGAAAAAGATAAAACCTTTTTCCGTGAGTTGTGCCAGCATCACATTTCTGGTCAGCTCAAGGTGGCTCCAGAGCACGTAAACGATAAGGTTCTGTCTCTCATGCGGAAAAGCACCCACCAAGTTTACAAGGACTTTGAGGTGGAATATAAGCGAATCAACAAGGAGCTGGGAAAAAAGCAGTACCTTGTGCCCTATTTTATTGCTGGTCATCCTGGAGCCGACTTAAATGCCGCCATTGATGTGGCCTTGCATCTGAAAAAAAACGGCTTTGTGCCAGACCAGGTACAGGATTTTTATCCCACACCAGGAAGCTTAGCCACCTGCATGTATTACACTGGCCTTGACCCCCACACCATGGAAGAAATTTACGTGGCTCGTGGTGGTCATGAACGACGGTTGCAACGGGCCTTGCTCCAATTTAACAAGAGCGAAAATCGCCGCCTTGTGCAAGAAGCCCTAGAAAAGGCTGGTCGAAAAGACCTACTTGGTGTGTTGAGGTAAATTCTTTTCACTAGCGTTTAGATAGGGAACGACCAGCCGAAAGGCTGGGAAAATCACGATATATTGAGCGATTTTAGCGAGTCTCACTGCGTGCGTGCACGCCTTGCCCCGCAAAAGTGCTAAAAAAGTAATGGCAGGCACCCATTGGCAGCCCCTTCACTTCAGCTTTGGGGTTGCTACGTTGGGCTGCTTCTCGTAGATTTTTTTACTGCACGTGAGCCCACTCTCCCAATCCAATCCCGCAAACTCTTTCTTGGGAACCCGCCATCACACAAGCCCCATCTCAAAAAACTCATCTTGGAAAATTTTTGTAAAAAATCTAATTTTTTTCCTGCAAAAAAGATAAATTCTTCATGTTTAAAGCGAATAATTATATGTAAAGCTTTTTATTGGAGGCACAAATGCTTAGTGAAGGAGAATTGCAAAAAAAGTGGGAAAGTTTAACTTTTACCGACAACTTCATCTTTTCTCATGTGATGCATGATGAAAACATCTGCCGCCAGGTGGTGGAATTGATTCTTGGTG
>JAGCMR010000360.1 GCA_017646305.1 Spirochaetaceae bacterium | reverse complement strand
GCGCCAGACTCCTGCTTTTCCATGTTGAAGAAGGGCTTAATTTCAGGGTTCTTCTCAAACATATTCTTGTAGAAGGTTTTAGTAATAGTCAATCCGTGCTCGCGAAGAGCAGGTACAGTACTCTTTACAACTTCAATTGTCTTTGCATCTAGCATTTTATATCTCCTTTTGATGGAAAAGCCTTCTTTTCCGTTTATGGATAGATAATAGCATTTAAAATACAAATGTACAAGCGGTTTACACCTTTTTTCATAAAGACTCCCTTTTTTTTTCATAACTTGCTATACTGTCACCATGATACAGTTAGTAGCTTTTTTAGGAAATTACGGAAAAAAATACGAGGAAAACAGGCATAATGTAGCATGGCTTTTTGCAGATAGCCTTTCCTTTGCAGATACTTTAAGCTGGCAGAAAAAATTTCAAGGCCAGTATGCCAGTAGTGATGCCTTTGGTAATCATCGGGTCTATTTTTTAAAGCCTGAAACCTACATGAATCTTTCTGGAGATAGTATTGGACAGCTGGCTCGGTTCTATAAAATTAAACCAGAGGAAATTCTTGTGGTTCACGATGAGCTAGAGCTACCACCTGGTACCATTAGCTTAAAAAACGGCGGCGGCTTGGGAGGCCACAACGGACTGCGTTCAACAAAGGCTGTCCTTGGCACTCCAGATTTTTGGCGGCTCCGATTTGGTATAGGCCGACCAGAACACAAGGATGTGGCAGGCTTTGTGCTTTCAGACTTTACCAGCAACGAAAAAATCATTCTTTCCCAGATTTTTCCCGCCGCCGGCAATCTTTTAGAAGAAATCCTTTCTGGCAATGCTCCCAGTGATCCAGGAAAGCTCTTGCCAGAATGGAATAAAAAAAAGCTTTTGCCCGCAACTTAGTTGCCACAACTTATTTTATACAATCTTGATTATCACAAAGGAGCTTGATTTAAGCCCTTTCAACAAACTAAAGTTTCCGCTGTAAAAAAACCACTCATTGCTGAGTGGTTTTTTTATAGTAAATAGGACTAAAGCCTAGTCCTTCAAACCGGTGGAAATGGACACACGCTTTCGACCTTCCATTTCGTCCAGCTCAAGCATCTGGTTCATGAGAGAATCTGGATCATCGAACCGCTTTTCTCGACGCTTGTTCAAGATGGAGTATAGCACTGGTGACACAAACAGGGTCATGAAGGAGCCAGAAACAAGACCACCAACCAAGGTGAGACACATGGGCTGCATGGATTCAGCTCCTTCTCCCGGGAAAAAGGCCATGGGCACCATTCCCAGTACTGTAGTGAGGGTGGTCATGAGAATGGGACGCAGGCGGTTTCGTCCAGCAAGGAGACAGGCTTCTCGTACGGGGGTCTTTTCCCGCACCAGCTGGTTAGTAAAGTCCACCAATACGATACCATTGTTTACAACGATTCCCACCAAGGACACAATTCCCACATAGGCATAGAGGCTTAAGGTTTGGCCAGTAAGTTTGTAAATGGCAACAACACCAATCAGCAGCAAGGGAATGGAGAAGAACACAATGAGGGGATCCATCATGGACTCGAACTGGGCAGCCATTACCACAAAAACCAAGAAGATAGCCAAAGCAATAACCACCTTAAAAATACTTCCAAAGCTTTCAATATCACGAGCCTCACCAGCAAATTCCAATTCTACAGAATCAGGTAATACGATGTTTTGGCGAATCAACTGTTCCACCATCTGCTGAACCTCTGTGGCAACAGCTCCTTCCACCAAGCTAGCAGTAACGTGATTTACCCGCTCCCCGTTTTCCTCACGAATACTGCGGGGAGAACGACCTTCTTGGAAGCTGATAAAATTATCCAAGGTCATTAATCCTGCAGAGGTGGATACCGTAAGCGCACCTAAGTCGGAAGGACTTTGAATGTCAGATTCCTGAAGCTGAACTACAATGTTCATTTCCCGACCTTCTCCGTGGAAGACAGTGGCTGTAGAACCAGTGATAGCAGTTTGTAACACCTGAGTAATGGAGCTTACACTGACACCAGCTTGAGCTGCAGCGGCAGTATCAATGGAAATCTGAAAGCGGGGAGAACCGTCCTCCATATCCGTGGAAACATCCTTTACCAAAGGCATATTTTCCTTCAACAAAGCTACAATTTCATCCATTACTGACTGAGCTGCAATAGTATTGGTGGAAAGAATCTTTACGTCAATGCCGCTG
>JAGCMR010000359.1 GCA_017646305.1 Spirochaetaceae bacterium | reverse complement strand
TTCTGCATTGCAGAATGCCGCTTCTGTTGCAAGCCTCCTGCTGACTACAGAATGTGCCATCACCGACCTGCCTGAGAAGAATCCTCCCATGATGCCTCCTGCTGGTGGTATGGGTGGCATGGACGGAATGTATTAATTCCGTAAATAAACCATAATCAGATAACTGATAGACTGGGCTGCTCTAAGTGGGCAGCCCATTTTTTTACTCTTTTAGCTCTAAGTAAGAAAATCATAGTAATTTTCAAGAGAAATATTTTATCAAATTTCACCTTGCTTGACTTTAGCCCCTTTCTTCTCTAATATGGGAACTGTATATGGAGAACATTCACTTGACAAAAAAACATAATCTTCAAACCATTTTTATCTTAACAATTTTACTGTTGGGAGGAATTGCCCATATTTCTGCCCAAAATATTACTACTGCTGCTAGCTTTTTTCAGTCTGTTTCTGAGTATTATGGAACAATTAGAGACTACGAAGCTACCATGAACATTACTGCTGGTCGTAGTCAAATGGAGGGACAGGTTTCTTTTAAGCGGCCAAACCTTTTGCGGATTGATTTTTCCAATCCTAAGGAGCAGGTTATTTTGTTTAACGGAGATACCTTGACCATCCACTTACCAGGAATCTCCTCCAACCTTAAACAATCAGTTTCACCTTCCTCCGACCAAGCGGGAATGAACTTAGCAACACCTCAAGGCTTAGCCCTCATGAATCGCTATTATTCAGTAGCCTATGAGGTAGGGCAAGATCCTGTTCCTCTAAGCGAAAGCAATCCAGAGCAGGTTATCAAGCTAATACTCTATCCTAGAAATTCATCAGAAGGATTCCGTCGTATAAAATTGGCTATTGTTCCAGAGACAAAGCTTATTCGTCAGGTAGAAGCACTAACTACCCAAGGTCAGACCTTTGTATTCTATTTTTATAATTACAGCTTGAATCAAAATATTCCTGACCAGCGATTTGTATATGATGCTCCATCAGATGCAAATAATTTTAACAACTTTTTATTTTCAGAATAAAGGATGGCTCAATAAAAAATGGCTATGGAAAGCTTTGGAAAGCTCCTGAGAGAAGCTCGGGAGCGAAAAAATATTGACATAGAAACAGCTGCCAATGAGACAGTAATTTCAAAAACATATCTCCAAGCACTAGAGCAAGAACAGCTTGATAAGTTTCCCAGCGAAACATATTTAACAGGCTTTCTTAAAAATTACGCAGAATATCTTGAAGTTGATGTGGGACGTATTGCCTCCTTGTATCGAGCCAAGAAAATTCAAGAAGCTCCCACTCCTCCTTCCCTGCTCCAACGTTCACGGCCTAAGTTTGTCCTTCCTTTGATTATCGGTTCTATTACCTTGCTGGTGGTGGGAGCAGGTATTACCCTTTGGTTACTTTTCTTCAAAAAAGAAGAGGTGATTGATGGTACCACCGTTATATCTAGTGAAATTGATAAAAATCGTCATACCCTTACAGACCAACCCTTGACAAAACGTGTGTACAAGGGGGATATTATTGCCGTGCCTTCAACAGAAGGTGACATTGACTTGATTATTGGTCAGACATTAAATGAGCTACAAATCATTACTCCCGCTGGTACGCAAACACTGGAGCTTAGCGAGGAACGAGAACTAGACATTGACGGTCAAGGTGGTGCAGAAATCATCGTGTATCTTTCTGATATTTCCCGCACTGATGACAGTCGTGGAGCAGAAATTCGTGTTGTACTCAAGGATAAGAGTCTTGCTGCCTCAGCTCAAACAGATATGGGAAGCATTCCAGAAGCCTCTCAGGTAGCAAATCAACGATATACTATTCATGAGGATAACAGAGCCTATCCCTTTACCACCACTATTACCGTTCGTGCTGCCTGTATGATTCGCTATAAAACTGACTCTAAAGAGGAAGTTGAAGATTATTACACTGCTGGAGACTTAATTACCATTCAATCTAGTAACGGTGTGCGTCTCTGGTTGTCAAATATTAATGCAGCAAAAATTCAGGTACAAGCTGGTCTCCAGCATTACGACCTTGAAATCGGTAAAGCAGGACAAGTTGTAGCAGAAGATATTAAATGGGTGCGTGAAGCCCCTGGAGCTTATAAATTGGTGGTGATTGGCCTTGACTAGTTTTTTTCTTGATCAGCATGGTTGTGCTAAAAATCAAATTGACGGAGAATTGATTCTTACTCGCCTCCTTCACAAAGGCATGAAGCGAGTGAATACCCCTGAAGAAGCAGATCTCATTATCGTAAATTCTTGTGGCTTTATTGAAAGTGCTAAACGTGAGTCCCTAGAAGCGGTAATTGATGCAAAAACAAGCTATCCTCATGCAAAGGTTTTACTTGCAGGTTGCTTGTCTGAACGTTATGCTGAAAGTTTGGCAGAGGATTTACCAGAAGCCGACGGAATTATCGGTAACGGAGAC
>JAGCMR010000358.1 GCA_017646305.1 Spirochaetaceae bacterium | reverse complement strand
TACCTTTAAATCTTCCTGTGCATTTGATGAAACATGACTTTCATTGACAGCTTTAGCTACAGAAATTTGAAAAGAATCAGTTTTAAGCGTCTGATATGATTGCTTGTCTGTATCAAAATAGCAGAACTCCACTGGTGGAATATTATATTTTCCTCCGTGTCTTGGCACAACAATATAGTCGTAAATGACACTACCTTTTGCTCCTTGAGCCGTATGAACCGTCTTGTCATCCTTCTTGGGGTCATAAACCTCAAAATCTTTTGGGAACTTTACGATGGGAGATTTCATCAGTTTCATGTTTCCCACACCATTTACAACGAGTCTAAGTGTTGTAGCGTCATTGGCGTTTAACTGCTGGGGAGTAAGTGATCCTGAAATCTGGTAACTTCCGACAGCTCCGTTAAAGTTCTCTGGACGTGGAGAAGGCAATGCCTTGACATCAATATCAACAGATGGGGTCTTTATCTTTTTCTGTACTAACTGAGACAAGCTACCACCTCCGAAAAATATATCAAAAGGATCCATGCTTGTATTATGGATCTCAATCTGAGCTTCAAATTCAATGGGTGGAACTGTCAGTTTTCCTGTTTTCTGGGGATAAATGACGTATTGTCTCCATACTGCCGTACCATAATTGCGACCGTTTATACGTTCATACTTCAAAGACATTTGTGCTTTGGAGTCAATTTCCTGCACGTGGTAGCCATCCAATTCAGGCATTTCACCTGAAAGTTGTTGGATATTGACAAGGGTGTATAATTTGTATGTCAGAAGAACGGCCTCTTGTTCATAAACACTAGTCTTTGATGCTGTTACATCTATATATAAATCCTTATCGCCAATAGACGACTTGTTAGATCTTTGAGGTTGTTCCTCAACAGGTTCGTCCTGGACATTATTGCTTCCCGATGAATTGTTAGATGAAGTGGCAGAAGAAGGCAACACTTCAATCTGACCAGTTTTACTGCTATAGGATTTTCCTTTTACTATTGCAACAGCGGAAGGAATTTCCAAAACTCCTTCTTCTGTTGGCTGTACCATGTAAGTGAACGTAATACTACTATTATGTGTAGTTTTACCATTCACCATGGAAAAACTGCTTTGGGAACTTGTGCTTGGACCGTAAAGAACTCTGAATCCTGGAAAATCCTTTACTTGGAAATCTTCTACATCATTTGTATTTACCACATAGCTGATTCTTATCCTATCACCAACTTCTGCCTGATTAGGTGCTTGCAATTTTACCGTAATCTGGGCAGAACATAAAGTTGCTATAAAGAACAATAATATCAGAAAATATTTGCGCATTATTTTTAAATGTTACAGATTTTCAATTTAAAACATTATAACTTACCATTGTTTTTTGAGTCGCTTACGCTGGGGTTGCTGCATTGCCTGCTGGACTTTTTCCTGGGTTTCCTTCTCGTCCTGCATGGCCGCCTGCAACATTTGCTCAGCATTTTCTTTACTCATCTTATTAGGATCAGGTTGTTCCTTTTCTTCTTGCTTATCTTCGTTCTTCTTGTCTTGCTTTTTCTGCTCCTGTTTGTCTTTTTCATTTTTCTGGTCTTCACCCTGATCGTCTTTTTCCTGATCTTGGTTGTCCTGATTTTGGTTATTCTT
>JAGCMR010000357.1 GCA_017646305.1 Spirochaetaceae bacterium | reverse complement strand
GGGGGTGGTTTCCCTTTCTATTGGTGATAATCTTGCCAGAGAGATTCGCAGTGCTGCTTCTATCATAAGTGCCACTGGTGGAAGCTACACACTTACAGCCAGTATTCGAGGTGAATACTCTGATTCACAAACGGTAGCAGTTGCCAATGGCAATTATTCTGGTGTTACCTTTACCTTTGAAGGTGTTCCTGTAGGAAAAAAAATCATCCTTGACCTAACAGCCAAAGCTGGTAGCAATTATATCTGGTACGGCAACTCTGGCAAGCATACTGTGGAGCAGGGTGAAAACCTGCTGACTATTGCTCTTGGTCGGGTAAGCGGTGTACTGATGTGGGATAGTTCTAGTGTAAAAATTGCACCTTATGGGAATTATGAAGCTGATTCCAGTATACAGAATCCTAAAACTCCACCAGTCTGGTGCTTTGATGCTCAAGGAAATTTGTATGTTTTAGATGCAAATGGTGGTGGAATGCGGTATAACTTACAGGCTGATGGAACGTATCCTAGTGCAAATAATGCTACTTATTCAAATTCAATTGATTTTTCATCCTTGTCCTATGATAATGTTACAGGGATTCTGTATGGGATAGGAGATAGTTCTGATGGACTCAAATTAAGCTCTTCGCCAGCACTTGGTCAAGGTTTTAATGAAATGTCTTGGAAACCTGATAATCCAGACTCTTTGGGTGGTACAATCTTAGGGATGATTGTTAATGATAGTGTTATGTATATGATAAGTTATGATCGAACAGAGGAAGCATCTTTAGATGGAAATAGCTGGAAATTAATTGTCACTATTTCTAAATATGACGTGAATGATGGTGAGGATGCAACTCTCATTTTAAAAAAGACTATTCCATTGCCATCCGTTTTTGACTCTACTCCTGATGTTTCTATTACTGGCCAGATGATTTACCACGAGGGGGCTTTGTATCTGTTGCTGAGAAGTCACGGTTTAATTGGGTGGGGATCTGGTTATAGTATTGGTGCAGTAGTTAAAATTAATGCCCAGACTTTAAAAATTGAAAAAGACTTTGGACAGGAAGGATATTTAGGTCTTGTGCCTTCTAGCAGGGAGTTTTATGGAATATCATGTTATGCTCCAACAGATTCAAACGATAATGCTTATTTTTATGGTCCAATGGGGTTTGTTGCCATTATGCCCAAAAAATTGGTAATTGCTGACTCTGGTTATGCTATGAGTGCTGGAAATGATCTTGTAAATCTTTCAAAAAGAAGACGCATTGTTACCGTTGATTTAGAAACTGAAAGCTTTAGTTCTGTTTACGATATCGATGGCAATTTTTATGAGCCATCATCTTTAGCTGCAAGTGGATTCCAAAACGTTAACTAAAATGACTCCCGCTATTTCCGTCTGTATTCCCGTGTATGGTTTGGTGGGGGAAAGTGTTAAAAAATATCGGTCATACAGAAATATATTCTCATCGTTCTCTATTTTGTGATATAATTTGTTGTATTTTCTAAAGCTATATGAGAGGTGTTTTTTG